>JBLHRE010000182.1:0-3077 GCA_047625765.1 Flavobacteriales bacterium | reverse complement strand
AAACTTTGCTTCATCTCGAACATTTTGCTTTTTACATGAACTGGAACAATTATTAGACAACGGTCTAATTAGAGGTGGAGAGCTTAGCAATGCAATTGTTTACGTTGATAAAGTTGTTACAGATAAAGAATTAGAAAAATTACGTGGAGTTTTTAATATGGATGAAGTTCATGTTAGACCAAATGGGATTTTAAACAATTTAGAGTTGAGACATTCGAACGAAGCCGCTAGACATAAATTATTGGATGTTCTGGGTGATTTAGCTTTAGTAGGAAAGCCTATCAAAGGTAAAATAATAGCAACAAAACCAGGCCACAAAGCAAACACAGATTTTGCAAGAAAGATTAAAGAGGTAATTAAAATGGAAAAGAAAAAAACATCCCCTTCATTTGACTTGAATGCTAAACCAGTAATGGATATTCATCAAATTTTGGATACACTACCACATAGACCTCCATTCTTGTTAGTTGATAAAGTATTAGAGTTGACAGAAGACAGAGTGGTTGGATTAAAAAATGTAACCATGAATGAACCGTTTTTTGTTGGTCACTTTCCAGGAGCACCAGTTATGCCTGGTGTCCTTCAGGTTGAAGCAATGGCGCAAGTTGGTGGGATTTTGGCATTAAGTACCGTTCCTGACCCTGAAAATTATCTTACCTATTTCATGAAAATCGATAAGGTGAAATTCAAACAAAAAGTACTTCCTGGCGACACTTTAATTTTTGACTTAAGTCTTATTGCACCAATTAGACGTGGAATTTGCCAAATGGCTGGTAAAGCTTATGTTAATGGTAAAGTGGTGATGGAAGGTGAATTAATGGCACAAATTACTAAAGCGAAATAAAATGCATCAACCACTAGCATATATACATCCTGGAGCAAAAATTGCAGACAATGTAGTTGTTGATCCTTTTACGACCATTAGTAAAGACGTAGAGATAGGAGAAGGCACATGGATCGGATCTAACGTCACTATTATGGAAGGCGCACGTATTGGAAAAAATTGCCGCATCTTTCCGGGAGCCGTAATATCAGCGGTGCCACAAGATTTAAAATTTGGAGGCGAAACAAGCTTAGCCGTAATTGGTAATAACACAACTATTAGAGAGTGTGTTACCATTAATAGAGGAACCGTTGCCTCGGGCAAAACTACCATTGGCGAAAATTGTTTACTAATGGCATACTCGCATGTTGCGCACGATTGTCATATAGGTAACAATTGTATTTTGGTTAACAGTGTTGCACTAGGTGGTCATGTCGAAATAGGAGATTACGCAATTGTAGGTGGATTGGCAGCAGTACACCAGTTCGTAACTATTGGTAATCATGCCATGATTTCGGGTGGCTCTTTGGTTAGAAAAGATATCCCACCTTACGTTAAAGCAGGAAGAGATCCTGTATCTTTTATAGGTATTAATTCTATTGGCTTAAGAAGAAGAGGATTTGATTCAGGCAAAATCAATGAGATTCAGCGCATCTATAGGATATTATTTCAATTAGCTAATAACACAGCTAAAGCATTAGACATAATTGAAGCTGAATTGGATGCTACACCAGAACGAGATGAAATAATTTCATTTATACGCAATTCTCAACGTGGAATTATGAGAGGTTATAACGCCAACTAGAGTGAATATTCGTTTAAAAAACTTAGCCAAAAAATATAAAAACGAGGTTATTTTCAAAGGAGTGGACTTCTCATTTGATGGCCCTGGTAAATTTGGAGTAATTGGAAACAATGGCTCCGGAAAATCAACCCTTTTGAAAACCATTTGTGGAAGTACTACCCACAACAAGGGAGATATTTACTATACACTTAACGGAGAGAATATCCCTGTAGATAAATGGCATTTACACTTTTCTTTAGCAGCTCCTTATATGGATGTAATAGAGGATTTCACTCCTGTTGAGCTATTCCATTTCCAAAAAAAATTCAAACCATTTTTAAAAGGAATTGACCAAAATGAGTTTGTTAATGCTTTAAACCTACCGAAACAAGAGGATAAATTTATCTCAAGTTTTTCATCTGGAATGAAACAAAGAATAAGACTGGTAAGTGCTATTTTGGCAGATTGCCCTATTCTATTTCTAGATGAACCTTGTTCCAATATGGATCAAAATGGGGTGCAATGGTATCAAGATTTGCTTACCAAATACGCAAGTCATAAATTGGTTATCATTGCTTCGAACGAACAGCAACAAGAACTATTTAATTGCTCTGAATCGCTAGATATTAGAGCCTTCAAATAATTTCGACTAATTTGCAGTCAACTTTTAATAAATCAAACATATATATTCATATGGCATCTACATCAGACTTTAGAAACGGTCTTTGTATCAATTTTAATAACGACCCTTGGCAAATTATAGGATTTCAGCATGTAAAACCTGGTAAAGGCCCTGCATTTGTTAGAACGAAATTGAGAAACCTAAACACAGGTCGTGTATTAGACAACACCTTCAGTTCAGGCGTCAAAATTGATATTATTCGTATTGAAAATAGAACTTATCAATTTTTATATAAAGATGATCAAGGTTATCATTTCATGAATACGGATGATTATGAACAGATCTTTATGGAGGAAAGCTTGATTAATGCACCACAACTTTTAAAAGAAGGGGCTAATGTGAACGTATTATTCCATGCAGACGATAATTTTCCTTTATCCTGTGAACTACCTGCTTCTGTTGTTTTGGAAGTTACTTATACCGAGCCTGGAGTGAAGGGCGATACTGCTACCAATACGCTAAAACCAGCTACAGTTGAAACTGGTGCTTCTGTAAATGTTCCTTTATTTGTAAATGAAGGGGATAAAATCAAGATTACTTCTGTTGATGGTAAATACTCTGAAAGAGTAAAAGCTTAATACAATACTCCCTTATACAAAAAGCCCCTCATTTCGGTTGAACCGAAAGAGGGGCTTTTCTATTTGTGTAGGTTTTTCTTTGGTTTTGGTTTAATCTACCAATACCAATTTATGTCTACTATTCCATTGTTCGGTCTGCAGTTCGATATAATACATCCCTTTTGACTGACTGTTTAGGTCGATTCTTATCGTGCCCTCTAATCCTATCTG
>JBLHRE010000181.1:0-3189 GCA_047625765.1 Flavobacteriales bacterium | reverse complement strand
AAATTTCCTGAAGGCTCTATTGATTTCGACTTAGGCCCATTAAAAACTAATAACCACAAACCCGAGGTTTTTTCAAAATTAAATCTTAGCTTGAATCATTAATAAACCAATCCTTTTATTAACAAAATAATAATAAAAATAGTATGATAATTCAACTAAACACAGACAAAAATATTGCTGGAGACGAGAGACTTGAGACCTATTTGAATACCGTAATAAAAGATAAATTAAGTCATTTTACAGACCATATTACCCGTGTTGAAGTGCATTTGACTGATGAGAAAAACATTAAAAAAGGTTCCGAAGACAAGCGTTGTATGATTGAAGCCCGTCTTGATAATAGACCACAACCGGTAGCTGTAACAGGACACGGATCAACGGTAGAGAAATCTTTAAGCGATGCTTTGGATAAAATTAAAGCATCTATGGATACTATTGTGGGGCGTTTAAAGAGCCACTAATTAACGAAGCACACAAAAAATCCCCTTATCTCGGACTAACCTAGATAAGGGGATTTTCTTCATTAATACTATTCCATTTCCATTCTGAATACCATTTCTTCAATTGCTTTTAAATCCATACTCTTTCATGATTTCAGTTTTGGCTAGATTATATTAAGAGAATTTTGAAAGAATTAGAAACCATATCGATCTGTTTTAGATTTCTATATAAATTTGTAACGACAAGGGCAGTGAAAGTCTTGTTAGGTAGGTCTACCAAAAACAGTCATTCTGAACTTGTTTAAAAACCATGCGGATGATAGACTGTTTAGAGCACCATCTTCCTAAGTTTTTTTTACAATTAGTTATACCTTGCTCACCAAATAGCTTATTTCATGGTAACATACAATCCTAAAGACTGGTTTGGCCTAATTTTTCAGTTTCATAAAAGCGATACCGTTCGAAAAATGGGTTGGGTATTATTTGCTTTTGCCATTTACACTGGCATTGTTGTTTATCTGGAGCTGACGTTTAAAGAGGCATTAAATTTTAAAAGTACAATTCAGGTACACTCCTTATTAGGATTTGTGCTAGCACTATTGTTAGTTTTTAGGACAAACTCTGCCTACGATAGATGGTGGGAAGGAAGAAAATTATGGGGTGCTCTAGTCAATAACTGCCGAAATATGGCGCTGAAAATAGATGCATTTACTACTGAACCCGCGGAGAAAAAGTACTGGTCTAGAATGATCTCCAATTATGCTTTTGCAATGAAAGAGCATTTAAGAGATGGCGTGGAGATTTCTACATTAAATCTAGAAGCGGAAGAGATTACATCTATAAGCAAAGACCACATCCCTAATGCGATAGCGAATAGTATGTATAAGCGTTTAAATCACCTCTATAAATCCAAAGAAATTGATGGTAATCAATTGATTATAATGGATAGTGAAATAAAGGCATTGACTGATATTGTTGGAGGATGTGAGCGAATAAAAAAGACGCCAATACCCTATTCGTATCATTTGTTTTTAAAGAAGTTTGTCTTCTTGTATGTAACCACAATACCACTTGGAATAGTCTATAGCTTTAATTATTGGACCATTCCTATTTCAGTTCTTATTCTGTATGTATTAGGAAGTCTTGAATTGATTGCCGAAGAAATTGAAGACCCTTTTGGAGTGGATGCCAACGATTTACCAACGGATGCTTTGGCAGAAACTATTCAACAAAACGTTACAGAAATATTGGTGTAAATGAATTCGTAAATTCTATGATAACAAACTATTTAATGCATTGTTTGATAGTTTTTGAGAATAGGAATGTAATTTCCAATGTTTGGGATTCCATCCTAATAAAAACCGTGTAAAATCTGCCCAAGCAATGGCATATAAGAAGCGGTATTCCGCTTCTACAGCTTCGGAATTAATTGCAGGTTTATGGTTTATTAAGCCTTTGGAAAGTTCTAAGAAATAATAATCCAGCAATTCGGTTTCATGCTTAAGGCACTCTTGTTCCGTCAAGCAACTGCCTATATAATAGGCTACATCTTTCATTCCACATCCGCCACCAACATATTGAAAGTCAACAGCAGCAACACTTTTCAAATCGCTACTAAAGCAAAAATTTGCCACTTTGGCATCGCCATGTACAATGGTTTGGTACTGGCTATTGTTTAGTTGTTGGTCAATAATAGCAGCATGTTCCTTCAATCGACTTTTGGGCATCGCATTCCATTCTTCCTGTCGAGTTGCCAGGTGCCAATAGGTACCAGTTGGCCAAAGCCCATCTGGTTTTTCATGCATAAAGGTTGCGTGGAAATTCGCCAACCATTTCAGTACAACTTTAGATTGGTCAACCGTTAAAGAGGCTTTGCGAACCCGAAACCCTTTAGCATCTAAATCTTCTAAAATAAGTAGTTTTTCGCTTTCAATTTGCTGATACCCCAAAAGTTGTGGGGTCTGACAATTGGAATTGCACCTACTCGCCCATTCTTGATACCATTGATTTTCTATTTGGTAGGATGTAACTTTTCTTTGGTGACCAAGGTCTGTATTCCATCCTCTTGGATGATTGGTTTTGCTTGGGATACAAATGTGTTTTACAACCACAGTGCTGTGCTTCCCTCCTTCTAAATACACACGCACTATTTGGCCATAATCGCTCCAAAGGCTTTGGATAAGCTCAGTCTTTACAATGGAACTTGCCTTGGTAACTTTTAGAATGTATTGATGGAACTTTTGCATTTTATAGGTAGAAAATCAAAAATACACAATCCTCTTATTGACCAAAGCCTGTTTTAAGGAAATTGGGCTAAATTTGCATCCTTATCATAAAGCGCATGCCCAAACAGAAAAATACCAACAATAAGAAAAAGCACACGAAGCTTTTGGATCAGAAAACCTCCAAGAAACGTGAGGAGAAGGAATTGCGTGCAAAGGCATTAAAAGAATTGGTAACTAAGATGAATAAGGCTGAGAGTAGTGATTAGTTATGAATGATTAATGATCATTTCCATCTAATTATTTAGGGAATCTTCTTGCTTGCTTGAGAATCGCAATTAATAATTAAACACTAATAATTAACAATTAGTTAAGGTCCATTGCTTTGATACTCTCCAGTTTATTACGTTCCAAGAATGCATCAATGGTTTCGAAATGTTCCAATACACGTTGGTCCTTAAATTCGAATACTTTTTGAGATAAGCCTTGTAAGAAGTCTCTGTCGTGAGAAACCAAAATCAAGGTTC
>JBLHRE010000180.1:0-3254 GCA_047625765.1 Flavobacteriales bacterium | reverse complement strand
CTACCTTCATGACCTCCTGAAATACCTGGCAATAGCTGCAATGATTTTATAACGTCAGGCTCACCAACCATAGTGGGTATTGATTCCACCATTTTTTTGGTAAGGAATACTTCCCCAACAGCAGATTTTATCAAGGGCTTACTCTCGCTTAATGTAATTTCATTCAGTTCAGTAGAGGTTAGGCTTAAAGCGAAATTGATGTTAGTATCCTTTTTTAAGTCTAGTGATATGGACAGTGTTTGATACCCAATAAAGGAACACGAGATATCTACAATTCCATCTGTGGTTTTCAGGACAAACTGCCCATTGGAATTACAAGTCGTTCCAATATATGTGTCTTTAATAATAACATTTGCGAACGGTAATGGTTCGCCAGACTCGTTCGAGTATACTTTGCCAGATATGGCAAATGATGATTGCGAAAATCCAGAAAAAGAAAAAACAAGTAGGGCTATTAATAGCCCTACTTGTTTTAAATTAATTATTGTTTTATCCATTTTTTTGCAGTGGTGTTTCCTGTGTATCAACTTTGATAGAATTGATTTCTTTAGGCATTGAAATAGTTTTAACATTTTGCCCTTGCATGTTTACCATATTGATATACTTAACATCATCGGATAAGGAAATAGTTAAATATGAAGAACCTGGATTTGGGAATAATTTTATTGCATTATCAACTTCTTCAACTTTAGTATCCTTATTGTCGCTCTTATCCTTATTGGCCTTAGAAGAACTATTAATGTTATCTGATTCTTCTTGTTTCAAAGCTTTATCCTCAGTAATCAAAGATTCATCTATTTCATCTTTGTTAGTGTAGACTCTGGTTTCTTCAGCGGTTAGTTGACCTGTTTTAATTATTCTGTCCTCAAATGTAATTACATTATTTTCAAACTCGTTGAAGTTGTTATCATCTAAAGATACGATTGGATTCAACTCATGAATATCGGAGATTAAATTAGAATTTGTAGTCCAAATAATTTCAAAATTTTTACATGCTTCTTTATTGCCTAGTATTCCCAGTGTTAACTCTTTCTTGCCATTGGAGCATCTTATTGATAGAGCTTATTTGGATCGTTGTAGTTAGAGAAGTTCCAAACACCTGTAGCTAACAAGGTATATGACTTTACTAAAAACAAAGCACAGCTTAGATAAATTCTCATAATAAGTAAGGTTTACTTTATCAGGTAAATATATAATTTCTTTTCACTTTCCACTTTTAATTTCACTCATGAGACGTAACCTTTTCATATAGAGGTTTTTGAGCGATATTGTTTTTTTTCACAGCTGAAGATCTTATTGAATTTGTGATATTCTACATTTCATTTTTGAATAAATTACAAGTAGGTATTCTTGGCATAAATTCTCGATAGGGAGGAAACATTCCAAGAATACCTACTTGTAATTGAGACTTCAATTCTATAAATTATTATGTATTTTTGCTCCCATTTTAACGATCTCAGACAATGAAAGTATTACAATTTAGAGAAGCCCTTAGAGAAGCCTTAAATGAGGAAATGCGTGCAGACGAGAACATTTTCTTAATGGGAGAGGAGGTTGCAGATTATAACGGAGCTTATAAAGTAAGTCAGGGAATGTTGGACGAATTTGGTCCAAAACGTGTTATTGACACCCCTATTGCTGAATTAGGTTTTGCTGGGATTGGTGTTGGTGCAGCGATGAATGGGTTACGTCCAGTTATTGAATTCATGACTTTCAACTTTTCTTTGGTAGCAATTGATCAAATAATTAATGCTGCGGCAAAGATGTTGCAAATGTCAGGAGGTCAGTTTAATGTTCCTATGGTTTTTAGAGGCCCAACGGCTTCTGCAGGTCAATTAGGGGCACAGCATTCGCAAGCCTTCGAAAGTTGGTTTGCAAACTGCCCAGGATTAAAAGTGGTGGTACCCTCGAACCCGGCAGATGCTAAAGGTTTGTTGAAATCTGCAATTAGAGATAATGACCCAGTTATTTTCATGGAATCAGAGCAGATGTATGGAGATAAAGGAGAGGTTCCAGAGGGTGAATACATTATTCCTTTAGGTGTTGCCGATATCAAGAGATCTGGAACGGACGTTACTATTGTTTCTTTTGGCAAGATTATGAAGGTTGCATTGGAGGCTGCTGAAGCGCTTGCTGCTGATGGTGTTTCTGCTGAGGTAATTGATTTACGTACAGTTCGTCCTATTGATTATGCTACAGTTATAGAATCGGTTAAGAAAACAAATCGTTTGATAATTTTGGAGGAAGCATGGCCTTTGGCTAACATTTCATCTGAAATTGCATATACAGTTCAAAAGGAAGCATTTGATTATTTAGATGCACCGGTAAGAAGAATAAATACAAAAGATACGCCAATGGCTTATGCTCCAACTCTAGTTGAGGCATTTATGCCAAATGCAGAAGATGTAAAACGTATTGTTGCAGAGGTGATGTACCTTGCAAAATAGATAAGGGGTTTTTTATTCAAATTTAGAAAGGTTGGCAATTGCCAGCCTTTTTTTATGCTTGCCGTTTACCTTGCCTTTCTAGTGCTTGTCAAGCTCATGGAATTGTCTACTTTAGGGGGCGTTAAAAATTAAAAATTTATTACAATGATGAATGACTATTTGATTTATGCAATCCCTCTTATAGGCTTGCTTGGAATCTTAATTATGATAGGGAAGTCTGCATGGGTTTCTAAACAAGATACTGGTGAGGAAGGAATGAAAGAATTGGCAAAATATATTGCCGATGGAGCAATGTCCTTTCTAAAAGCAGAGTGGAAAGTAATGTCTTATTTTGTGATTATTGCTGGAATTTTATTGGCTTATTCAGGAACCTTAGTAGAACATTCAAGCTGGATTATTGCGGTAGCATTTGTTATAGGAGCCGTATTGTCTGCTTTTGCTGGATTTTTGGGAATGCGTATAGCAACCAAAGCAAATGTTAGAACAACACAGGCAGCTAGAACAAGTCTAAAGCATGCCCTTAAGGTATCTTTTACAGCGGGGTCTGTAATGGGCTTAGGTGTAGCAGGTTTAGCAATTATAGGATTAGGGAGTTTGTTTATTGTGTTCTTTAATATGTTCGTGCCAGAAGGTGCGGCCATTACAGGGACAGAGATGCGTACTGCTATTGAAGTTTTGGCGGGTTTCTCTTTAGGGGCAGAGTCTATTGCCTTATTTGCGAGAGTTGGTGGAGGTATTTATACCAAAGCTGCTGATGTTGGAGCTGATTTGGTTGGTAAAGTAGAGGCAGGAATTCCTGAAGATGAT
>JBLHRE010000179.1:0-3356 GCA_047625765.1 Flavobacteriales bacterium | reverse complement strand
CTTTTTTAGAATATGCTTATCAAAATAAAGCATTTCCAATTGGAGCTGATCAAACGATATCTCATCCGTATACTGTTGCCTTTCAATCTGAATTGTTAGACATTAAACCAGGAGAAAAAGTATTGGAAATTGGGACTGGGTCTGGTTACCAGACTTGTGTACTATTGGAAATGGGCGCCAAAGTTTATACGATAGAAAGGCAAAAAGAATTGTTTAGTTCCACTAAAAGACTTTTACCAAAACTTGGATATTTTGCAAAGGTAAAATATGGCGATGGTTATCAAGGCTGGCCAGAATTTGCTCCTTTCGATAAGGTTATTGTTACTGCTGGGGCACCTTATATTCCAGAAGCCTTAATGGAACAATTAAAAATTGGAGGTTTATTAGTAATTCCTGTTGGATCTGGAGCGGAACAAATAATGACTGCTATAGTCCGCTTGTCAGAAACAGATTTTGAAAAAATAGAATATGACACGTTTAGTTTCGTGCCACTATTAGAAAATAAAGCGCGCTAAAATCTATTTTTCAATCTATTGATTTGCCTGTCGGTATCTCTGGCTTTGATACTATCTCTTTTATCGTGAAGCTTTTTACCTCGACCAAGAGCAATATCCAATTTAACCCATCCTTTTTCGCTAAAATACATTCTCAATGGAACTATTGAAATTCCAACATCTTTGAGTTTTGATTCCAATTTCTGTATTTCACGACCATGCAAGAGTAATTTTCTTTCACGTAATGGCTCATGATTGTAAATATTACCATGAGAATATTCTGCAATGTGCATATTCTTAATCCATAATTCTCCATTATGGATATAACAATATGCTTCGCCAATACTTGCTTTTCCTGCTCGAATAGACTTCACTTCGGTTCCGGTTAACTGCATCCCAGCAGAAAAAGTTTCCAAAAATTCGTATTCGAAACTTGCTCTTTTATTCTTAATGTTTATTGCTTGTTTGGCCATCTATACTTTACTTACTAATAAGTTTTTTGCTACCTCTACAGATAGGTAAATTTGATCTTTATTATTGATTTCCAAATTTAAAGAATGATCAAAATCAAAACGTTCTACTACTTTTAGATGCAACCCTAACTTCAAATTCATTTTATCAATAAGCTTCAAGAACTCTGCAGAGTCTTGTGTAACACTGGTAAGTATCCATTCTGATCCAACCTCTACTTCTGATAATATTTTCCTTTGCATATCAGGAAAAACACCATCCTTATCGGGAATGGGATCTCCGTGCGGGTCGAATTTTGGAAATTCCAAAAAGGCATCCAATTTATCAACCAATTGTGGGGACACAATATGTTCTAACTGCTCCGCAATATCATGCACTTCGTCCCAAGAGAATTTCAATTTATCCACCAAAAAAACCTCCCAGAGTCTATGTTTTCTAATAACCTTTACAGCAACAGACCTACCCTTTTCAGATAGAGTTACCCCCTGATACTTTTTGTAATTGATTAAAGATTTCTCTGAGAGTTTCTTTAACATATCTGTAACCGAAGAAGCTTTCGTTTGCAATTCTGCAGCGATACTATTGGTGGCAACTTTTCTTTCTTTTTCTGAAAGTTTATGAATTGCCTTTATATAATTTTCTTCAGCTCTGGAAAACATAAAATGAGTTTGCACAAATATAAACTTTTAAGACTCTTAGAATCTTGTTGAAGCGAAAGTGAAATCCTATTTTTGCCCACAAATTCCTAAGTATGTACAAAGCAATCATTAGACCTCTTTTTTTTAAATTTCAACCTGAAGAAATTCACTACAAAGTATTTGATTTAATTAAATTCACTTCAAAAGTTCCGGGAATGAAAGGTCTTTATCGTGCTATGTATAACTATAAACACCCCTCTTTAGAAAGAGAAGTATTTGGATTGAAATTCGATAATCCTTTAGGATTGGCGGCAGGGTTTGATAAGGATGCTAAACTTTATAATGAATTAGGGAATTTTGGATTTGGATTTATTGAAATTGGAACGATCACTCCTAAAGCTCAGGATGGAAACCCCAAACCAAGGCTTTTTAGATTGCCAGCGGACAAAGCCCTAATTAACAGAATGGGGTTTAATAATGGCGGAATAGATAATGCTGTTTCTCGTTTAAAAGACAGAAAAACCAAAGTACTAATTGGTGGTAACATTGGAAAAAACAAGCTAACTCCTAATGAGAATGCTGCTGATGATTACATCAAATGTTTTGATGGCCTTTTTGATTATGTGGATTACTTTGTGGTTAATGTAAGCTCTCCTAATACACCAAACTTACGCGCATTACAAGACAAAGAGCCTCTTACAGCTTTACTTAATACGCTTCAGATTCAAAATAAAACGAAAAGCAATCCGAAACCAATTCTATTAAAAATTGCTCCGGATCTTAGCAATGAGCAATTGGATGATATCGTTGGAATTGTAAGTAAAACAAAGATTGCAGGCATAATTGCAACCAATACCACCATTGATAGAAGTGCTCTTATTACTTCAAATAGCGAAATAGAAGCCATGGGTGCAGGAGGATTGAGTGGTAAGCCTGTAAAAGATCGTTCTACTGCCGTTATTGCATACTTGCACAAACAGATGCCCAACGTTCCTATTATAGGTGTAGGTGGAATCTTTACTGCTGAAGATGCTATTGAGAAGTTAAAAGCGGGCGCTAGTCTAATACAAGTCTATACAGGCTTTATATATGAAGGTCCTGCCATGATAAGAAGGATAAATAGAGCAATAAAAAAAGCAGGACTTTAGTCCTGCTTTTTTTATTGCTCTATTTATCGTACAACATTTACATGTCCTATGAATTTATGGATTCTTCCAAAAGTATCCATTAGCTGAATCTTGTAGACATACGTATCAACCTTATTAATATAGGTCTTGTTAAAGGAACTTCCATCCCAATGATGATCCAAATGATGTGATTCAAACATCAATTCACCCCATCTAGAATAAATTTCCATCTTATAATTTTTATCCTTAATAATTCCTACTCCAATGGGATAAAAAGATTCATTTACACCATCTCCATTTGGTGTAAAGGTATTGGGAATATACACCGAAAATTCCGGTCTAATATTAAGAGGATACCTAACCGAATCCAAACATCCATCTGGTGATTCTGTAATAAGCGTCACCCAATAATTACCTACCGTATCATATTCGTGGAACGGATTATTGATATAACTAGAATCCCCATCCCCAAACGACCAATAGTAATTCACAGCATTGATAGCATACTCTGTAAAATAAACCACAGGATTATCAATTGTTGTTGCTGATGTATCGATTTCAAACTCCGCAATGGTATTATCAAAAACAGTAACAACAATGGTATCCGTTAATGAATTGTTACCACA
>JBLHRE010000178.1:0-3370 GCA_047625765.1 Flavobacteriales bacterium | reverse complement strand
CAGAAAGCTTAGAAACTAAACTGTATTGTTGATCTCCTTCGAACAGGAAACGATCTAATAATTGGGATGCAGTTAGTTTTCTGCCTTTACCCAAAGGAATAATCTCAGCAACATCTTTTACAACATCTATAACACGTTTGTTATCTGGGATGTTCATTCCAGATTGAGTATAGTATCCAAAAACAACAGTATCTCCTCTAACAATTTTCCCGCTATCCGGTTGCTCAAGATCCATTAGCATATTTAGGAAGGTGGATTTTCCTACCCCGTTTTTCCCAATAACACCAAGACGTTCTCCTCCTTTAAAGGTATAATCAAATCCATTAGAAATTAGCTGATCACCAAAGGCTTTTTTAAGTTTATGGACTTCTACAATTTTACTTCCAAGGCGGCTCATCTTAATCTCTAATTCAACAGATTTACTGTCTAATTTTTTACCTGCTTCAGATTTTAGATCATAAAAAGAATCAATTCTTGCTTTGGATTTGGTACCCCTTGCTTTTGGCTGTCTTCGCATCCATTCCAGCTCTGTACGCATCAAGTTTTTAGCCTTGTCTACAGAAGATTGTTCATTCTCCATGCGCATCTGCTTCTTCTCAAGATAGTACGCGTATTTGCCTTTATACTGAAATAATTTACCACCTTCTAATTCCCATATTTCGTTACAAACACCATCTAAGAAATACCTGTCATGAGTAACCATAAATAAGGTCATTTGCTCATTGTTCATGTAATTCTCTAACCACTCAATCATATCCAAATCTAGATGGTTGGTAGGCTCATCCATAATCAGTAAATCCGGTGCCTCTATTAAAAGCTGAGCCAAAGCTAAACGCTTTTTTTGCCCACCAGATAATTGACCGATTTTTCGGTTAAGACCAGCAAGATTTAATTTGCCAAGGATGGTTTGAATATTTACTTCAACCTCCCAAGCATTTAAACGATCCATGTTATCCAAGGCCTCTTGTAAGGCATCAGATTCTTCGGGATTTTGCAATGCCTTTTCGTAGAGTCGTACCGCTTGAATTTGCTCGTTATCTGCCGCAAATAAAACCTGCTCTGGAGTCGATTCTGCAGGTAACTGTGGGTCCTGAGAAAGAAGACCTATTCTAAGTCCTTTGCGTTGTGATACTTTACCAGTATCCGGTTTGTCTAGGTCAGAAAGGATATTAAGAAGGCTAGTTTTACCTGTTCCGTTTTTAGCAATGAATCCAATACGTTGCCCTTTAGTTATTCCAAAGGCAATTTTCTCGAATAACATTTTAGTGCCGTAAGATTTACTAAGGTCTTCGGCTGTTAAATAATTCATGTGTTAAAAATCTAAGGTAATATGAATTGAAATGGTGAAATGTTTTTTCCCAAATTAGTGTTGACGTTTGCTCTTGCTTTTCCGATACCATCGGTAACGGTTAAGCTATAGGTCGTATTGGCAATCAAACCACTTACCGATGCATTGAGCAAAGATGTTGAACTTAAACCCGTAGATGGGCTGCATGAATAAGTGAAACTTGGTTTGCCTGCAAGGATGTTGGTTGTCAAAACAACAGTTCCATTTTTACATAAAATATCACTAGGTGTAGGCGATATTATTACGCTAGGAAGTTCGTTAACAACCACCTGCATCATATCAGAGTCAGAGCCAAATGCATTCGTTGCTTCCTTTATCGCTAAAAATAATCCTGTTGTGTTGTAAGTTACTAAAGGATTATTAGCCCCAGAGGTATTGGGATGGGCAATTTCAAATGTCCATGATCTTGAACTTAGACCTCCCGAAGAGTCCTCGCCAAATTGGATAGAAGTGTTTGCACACATGGTAACAACTCCAGCAATGTCAATTGGATCTGAAGAAATTCTAGCAGTAGAAGTTCGAGCTATTGAAATAGGATGAAATACCATGAATAGACAAAAAATAAGAAGCTTTTTAAAGATATTTTTACTGAAAGTATTATTCATTAATGCCTATTTCCAGTAGAATTTTGATTCTAAAATAAGTCAATAAAAGTACTTAAAATTAAGGAGTAATTGAATGCTAATCTAACGAGAGTTAAAGGCAATCGTTTTGGTTTGTTTTACTGGAAATTAGAAGCGAAATTGTTAGTAATAGGAATGTTTTTTGGACTTATTACCGCTCTTCTAAATCAGCAATGGGTTCTATGATTTTAATTCTGCTCTTCTACGCTTTGGGGTGCAATACTCTTTAGGTAGGATCTGTTTTAGAATCTAAAATTTCTTGATAGCTCAATTTCTAGTCTTTCAGTTTAAATGTAAAACCTCGCTTATTTGTTCTGCTTTTTAAGCCTCTCTTGAATCTCATGGCAAGTATGTCCGATGTAAAAACAGGGCAAATAAATTCGACTGTAAATGTAGGTGATACACATATCCAATTTGATTAAAATAACAAAGCCTCTCAGTTTCCTGAAAGGCTTTGTTTTGAATATGGTGGGCGATACTGGGTTCGAACCAGTGACCCCCTGCTTGTAAGGCAGGTGCTCTGAACCAGCTGAGCTAATCGCCCATATTCTGTTAAAGAGCTTGCAATCTATTTCCTGATTGCGGCTGCAAATATATGCCTTATTTCGAACGCCACAACAGATGTAGCTAAAAATATTAAAAAAATTAAGGAAGTATTTCGGCTACCACAAAGTTGCTCCCTAATACAAGAATCATATCATTCTTACTTGCAGCGAATTGCGCTTGTTTTAATGCGTTTTTAGGGCTTCCAGATAAAACTCCTAAGCGTGATATTTTTTTGCCAATAGTTAATATTTCGTCCTGATGCATTGCTCTAGGGACATTGGCTTGGCAAAAATAGTACTTCGCATCTTTTGGTAAAAGCATTAATATCTCCGATACATTTTTGTCATTAACGGCTCCAAATATGATGTGTAATTGGTCGAATTGATGATTTTCCAAATCTTCAACAACAGTTTTTATTCCTGCAACATTATGTCCCGTGTCGCAAATTGTTAATGGCTGCGTACTTAGAGTCTGCCAACGACCCAATAAACCAGTGTTGGCAATAGTTTTTTTAAATCCATTTGCAATGGACTCTTTATTTAGTTTAGGCCAATCTTTTTTTAAGGTATCGATACTTGCCAGTACTGTGTTCTGATTTTTTATTTGGAATAGACCTTTTAATTCGCATTCCATTTGCGGGTAATTAAACGTATCGGCAAATACAATTATAGAGCCCAATTCTAGCGCTTTTTTTTGAAAAATAAAATCATATTCAGGGTTTGATTCCCCTATTATAATCGGTATTGCGGGTTTAATAATTCCCGCTTTTTCTGCCGCTATTTCTGGAATTGTAGTTCCTAAAAATCGGGTGTGATCCAAAGATATATTCGTGATAATTGATAATTCTGGCCTT
>JBLHRE010000177.1:0-3385 GCA_047625765.1 Flavobacteriales bacterium | reverse complement strand
TTAAAACCACATTTACAGTGTTAATTGATGGATTAGGGAACAGCTTAAATGAGATTGATGTTTGCTCTTTTATTCCAATAGTATTACAACCCAAAGAGGCACGTATGCTTACTCTTGAGGTATTTAATACACTACGCATCAATGCTGATTGTCCGGCACTGAACATCTGCATGCAATTGTCGTTTACATAATCCATATAATTCATAAACATGTCTCCGTTGGGGCGATTATCCACATCGTTACAAATCGATATTGAAGGAAAAGTTGGACAGCCAAAATTATTGCTTTGTTGCAAAGGAGTATCAGCAACATTGTCCGATCCACAACCATTTCCTGACCCCCAAATGTGATCCAAACCTAACCAATGTCCAACTTCATGTGTGGTTGTTCTACCTAAATTAAAAGGAGAAGAAACAGTACCGGTTGTACCGAAATATCTATACCCAATAACAATACCATCCAGCGAAGCTGAAATTCCGGGAGGATAAGCATAGCCTAAGAGTCCACCACTTAGATTACATATCCAAATATTTAAATACTGATCCCTAGACCAAGGGTCAGATCCACCTTTAGAGCTTGACTTTACATCATCTGCATTATTAAGGCTATAGCTTGTAGTGGTAGTTTGTTTTCTGATAATGCCAGAAGTAGGTAAGCCCAATTCATCTTTAGAGGCCAAACAAAATTCAATTTCTGTATCAGCAGCTAGTCCAGAAAATGCACTTGGTACTTTATTAAAGTCGCTATTTGATTTTCTGAAATCTTTATTTAGAACAGCAATTTGCGATATTATTTGTGCATCAGAAATGTTTTGAGTGGATGTATTGTAAACCACATGAATTACAACGGGAATGGTAATTACTTCCTGTTGGTCTTTGTTATTCTGGTATTGCAGATGCTCTTTCTTAGCGGCTGCAATATTCGAAACTGCATCAGGATTGGTTGCTGATAAATGTTCTAAAGCTTCGGTTGTGCTACATCTGTTTTGTGCAATTGCGTAGCTAGACAATAGAATAAATATTCCTAGAAATACGTTTTTCATAATAAGCGATTCAATTTGAATCGCTAAGATACTTCTATTCTTAGGCTTATCCAATCCAACAATAAGCCTTAAATTTGATTTTCT
Organism: Flavobacteriales bacterium; assembly: GCA_047625765.1. Classification (GTDB taxonomy): domain Bacteria; phylum Bacteroidota; class Bacteroidia; order Flavobacteriales; family JBLHRE01; genus JBLHRE01. The sequence continues at coordinate 2,259 of JBLHRE010000177.1, read as the reverse complement.
TAAAACTTAGCAGATATGCGTTATATATTTTTAATATTCTCTTTATTTTTCATGACCTACTCCTTTGCTCAAGGCTTAAGAATAGACGAATTATTATTGACAGAAATCTATGATGCCGATAAACCTGAAAAAAGGAAAAATGGCGTGTATCTTTCTTTGTTTGCGGGTGCCAATAGCCATTTAGGAAATGCAACATTAATAGAAACAAGGGAGGTCAGTGCATTGGCAGAAAAGGAGGAGCGGTTTGATTTTTATTCCTTACCCGGATTAAATTCTGGAATAACTTTGGAGATTGATTTTGGATTGAATTCTAGTATTTATTTGGAAGCACAAGGTTCTATTGAAAATGGAATGTACGAAGATAATGGCGATGAAATTCTTGTTACTACAGCAACTACTCAAGCCAAATTGATGTTTGGTTATGATATCGGTGAAAATAGAAATTTCACTTTTAGAGCGGGTGCTGGAATTATGGCTTATGCAATTCCCCTGTTTGATGGAGATGTTAGTGCAGTGTACGATGTTGACGTGGAGGACATCAAATTAATTCCATCTGGTTTTGTTGGAATGGAATGGAATGCTACACAATGGTTTATGCTGGGTGTAGAACATAGAAGGTTAATGAATTTCCCTAACGAAATATATGTGCGCTATAACACCGTTGGAGAGCTAGAAAGATACGGGTACCAGGTCAGTAATTTTAGAGCTTATTTCCGTTTGCGATTGATGTTGATTCGTTATTAAAGATTCGATCCACACTTAAAACAAAATTTAGCATTTTGAGCATGCCCTTCTTGCGAGCAATTGGTACATGCATTATTAGAAATACTCTTTGCAGGAGTGGAGCCTTTCGCCATCTCCGCACTAACAATACCCGTTGGTACAGCAATTATTCCATACCCTATAATCATAATTAAAGAGGCTATAGATTGCCCCAGAACTGTTTGTGGTGCAATATTTCCATAACCAACGGTGGTTAAGGTTACAATGGTCCAATAAATACTTTTTGGTATACTTGTAAAGCCGGCCTCCTCACTTTCAATAAAATACATCAAACTACCTAGTATTACAGATATCATAAGTACAGCAAAGAGGAATACGGTAATCTTTGGTCTGCTGGCTTGAATTGCCTCTTTAAGGCTTTTCGATTCTTTGAGGTAGCGTCCGAGTTTGAATATTCTAAATACTCTTAACAAACGAAGCGAACGAATGACTGACAAGGATTGACTGCCAACAATAAATAAACCTAGATAAGTTGGAATTATAGATAGTAAATCTATAATTCCATAGAAGCTAAAAATATAATGAATAGGCTTTTTTATTGCAATTATCCTAACAACATATTCGATGGTGAAAAGGATGGTAAAGGACCATTCGATGATGGTGAATCCCTTGCCATAGGACAACTTAAGATCATGAACACTTTCGAGTATTACCACAACAACACTTAGCAGAATTGACCATAGCAATAAGACATCAAACCGTTTTCCTGAAGGGGTGTCGGCTTCAAAAATTATTTCGTGTAAACGTCTTTTCCAAGCGGGATATGCCTCAATGTCTTTCATATTCGGAAAAGTACAGTTTTTTCGGAAAGCAAATTACAGTTTCACCCATTTCTGTACCAACTCTTTTTCATCGGACTTCATTCTGATAGAGTAAATTCCAGCTTCCAAAGTAAGATTAAGCTCTAGTTGATTAGTTCCTCTAGGAATGAACTGACTATATACTAAAGTACCGTTTATGGTATACATGCTAAGTTCATTCACATCGGTTTCGTTCCAATTTATTTTGACCATATCTGAGCTGGGATCAGGGTAGACCGAAACGTTAGAAACGCTTTTTTCTTCCACTAGGCCAATACGTTGATAATTGCTACAAAGGTTCGTGTCTGTTTTGTTTACGCCATTTTCTGCCAAAACTTAAATGATATTGGATTCTATTGCAACATTAATTTGTGCGTTAAAAATGGGAGTATTAGCCGTAGCTACCAAATGGTAGCGTAAAACTTAGTTCTACACCAGAATCACCAATAAAATTTATGCTAAGTCAATAACTATTTTACTTTTGCGAATCCTCCTTCTGTTTTTGTACTATCTTAATTCTACGAATGTCCAGGTATTTCTAATAATTACAAAGCAAATATGTAATCCTAAAAACATTTATACATACCCAGTTTACTGAATTTCGAGAGTTTAGTATCATCCCTATTGGTGTTTAGCCAATTGTTGTTTATTTATACCTTCAGTAATTAGCAGGTTA
>JBLHRE010000176.1:0-3399 GCA_047625765.1 Flavobacteriales bacterium | reverse complement strand
CGTTTAAACTCTGGCAATTCATCTAAAAACAAGACACCATTATGGGCCAATGAAATTTCACCTGGCTGCGGTATTCCTCCCCCTCCTACAAGGGCGACATCAGAAATAGAATGATGGGGCGATCGAAAAGGTCTTTCGGTCATTAGCGAACGATGCTCTCCTAACCTTCCTGCTACTGAATGAATCTTAGTAGTTTCTAAAGCTTCATGCAAATTCAAGGGAGGAAGAATTCCTGGCAGTCTTTTGGCTAACATTGTTTTTCCTGCGCCTGGTGGACCAATCAATATAACATTATGACCACCAGCGGCAGCAATTTCCAAGGCGCGTTTGATGGATGCTTGACCTTTAACATCAGAAAAATCTGGCGTATCTATGTTCAGGTGTTGGTAAAAAGCTTCTCGGGTATTGTATTCTTCGGGCTGTATTTTTGATTCTCCTTTCAGAAAGGCAACAACATCTTTTATATGCTCTATCCCATACACATCTAAATTATCTACAATAGCTGCTTCTTTGGCATTGGCCTTGGGAATTATCAAACCTTTAAAGCCTTCCTTTCTGGCTTGTATTGCCATAGGCAAAACTCCTTTCATGGCTTGCAATGTACCATCCAAAGAAAGCTCACCCATCATAATAAAATCTTCTAAAATTTCAGATTTTATTTGTTCCGAGGCGGCCAGCAATCCTATGGCAATAGGTAAATCATAAGCAGAGCCTTCTTTGCGAATATCGGCCGGAGCCATATTAATGATAAGCTTTCTGCCGGGCCATTTGTAGCCTGTGTTTTTTAAGGCGGCCTCTATTCTTTGTTTGCTCTCTTTAACAGCATTGTCTGGCAATCCTACCAAAAAAAACTTTGCTCCTCTATCGCAATTTACTTCTATAGTAATAATGGTAGCATCAATGCCAAATACGGCAGATCCAAAAGTCTTGATCAACATAACAGAACGGTTTTGATTTCGTTCGATTAAGGTAAAAAAAAACGGCCATTCTTTCGAATAGCCGTTTTACACTACTTATTTAGGAATAATTTAATGTGTTCCTGCTTTAAATTCTTTCATTCCAGAATCTAAGAAGTGGATAAACTTATCGATATCCAAATCGTAAGCATGTGGCTTGCCCAATGTATTTCCTTCGTGATCCATAACCACATAGTATGGCTGAGAATTTGTTTTGAATCTACTGGTTTGCATATCGCTCCAGCGGTTTCCAACGGTTCTAATTTTTTTACCGGTAACTTCAGAAACATATTGTTTGTCTTTGGGCAGATCTTCTTTATCGTCTACATACAAAGACACCAAAACGAAATCTTCTTCCAAACGTTTTAAGACTCTTTGGTCTACCCAAACATTGGCTTCCATTCTACGGCAATTTACACAAGACCAACCTGTAAAATCGACCATCAATGGTTTGCCTTGCGTCTTTGCATAAGCTAATGCGATATCGTAATCGTGGAAACAGGGTAAATTATGCGGACAATGAGATCTTTCTACCCCTTCGATGTATTCGCCCTGAGACCCTAAACCAGAACCAGATGCTCCTGCGTTCCATCCTTCGCTATAAAAATCTGGTGGAGGGAAAGCCGAAATCAATTTTAAGGGTGCGCCCCACATTCCTGGAATTAAATACACCACAAAAGAAAACGTGATGATTGCCATAAACAATCTTGGGATTGGCGTGTATTCCATTTTGCTATCATGCGAAAAACGAATCTTACCAAGTAGATAGAAGCCTAGTATGGAGAATATTACAATCCAAATTGCCAAGAACAATTCTCTTGTCAACAGTTCCCAGTGGTAAGCTAAATCTACGTTCGAAAGGAATTTCATTGCAAAAGCCAATTCCAACAATCCTAAAACAACCTTTACAGAGTTCAACCACCCACCTGATTTTGGTAATGAGTTTAACCATCCTGGGAAAATTGCAAATAAAGTAAATGGCAATGCCAATGCTAAAGAGAATCCAAACATCCCCATCATTGGGCCTTGGTAACCACCTTGAACAGCAGCTTCAACCAACAAACTCCCAATAATTGGACCTGTACAAGAGAACGAAACTAGCGACAATGTAAATGCCATAAAGAAAATACCAATCAAACCACCTTTGCTCGATGCTGTATCGGCTTTGTTTACCCATTTGCTAGGCAAAGTAATTTCGAAAGCTCCTAAAAATGAAATTGCGAATACCACGAAAATCACAAAGAAGGTAAAGTTCATAATACCATTACTCGCCAGAGCATTCAGCGCATCAGGGCCAAGCGTTTTCGTAATCAACAGCCCTAATCCTACATAGATAACAATGATGCTTATACCATACAACAATGCGTTAGCAATACCCGAAGCCTTGTTCTTAGACTGCTTGGTAAAGAAACTTACTGTTAAAGGAATCATTGGAAACACACAAGGAGTAAGTAATGCCAAAAATCCACCTAAGAATCCTGCAATGAAAATACCTCCCATCGATTGCTCCTCTTCTTCTTCTTCACCTTCTTTGGTTTCAACAGCCTTAACCTCATCCTTATGAACAGATGCACCTCCAGTGATAGCAATTGCCTTTTTGATTGGCATATTATTATCTAAAGTAAATTCGAAATCGAAATAATCTGGTGGCAAACACCTGCTATCGTCACAGGTCATAAAACCTACAGCGCCTTTTACAACGCCCCTATCGGAAGTAATTTTTACTATCTGAGAGAATACCGCTTTGTGACTGAAATAATTCAGATCCATTTCAAAGTTGGGATCGTATTCGTGCTCCGACTCTCCCTCCAGAGTCTTACCTTCTAAACTTACATCTCTAAGGGTGTCGAAATAAAATTCTGTTGGCTCAGGCCTGGGAAAAACATCAGGTAGGTCTTGCGAGTATAAATGCCAACCATCATCTATGGTGGCAGTAAAAATCAACTGAAAAGTATTCTCTTCTGTTCTAAGCGCTTCCGACTCCCACTTTATTGGGTTTAGAATTTGAGCCGACACCTGAAGACTAAGCAAAAGCATAGCCACAAAGCTTAATGTAGCTTTTAGAAATTTCATAGGATAAATATTAGTTAGATTTAATTTTTGATTTGATAAGGGCTTTAAACTCATCAGATTTTTGGCTCCCAATAAAATAAACTTGCCCATCTTTATCGGTTAGTTTAAGTGCATAGGTTCCTTTGGTGAAAAACCGGACAGCACCTTTAAAATGCAAATTGTAAACAGATCTATTAAAAGCAGATCTACTGTATTTCACTTTCTTAACTTCAGCAATACTGCTAAGATCTATTTTCACTCTACGTGCTGTCCACAAACCATCTAAAACAATACTATCGTTAATAATCATTGTTTTAAAATGCAAAACAAAAGTGAGTAATATACTCACGACAAGAATAAACAAACCCATCCCAAAAAACACATCAGACTC
>JBLHRE010000175.1:0-3440 GCA_047625765.1 Flavobacteriales bacterium | reverse complement strand
TTAGCGTAAACTCATAAAGTCCAGTTGCAACCGAATCTGGAATAACGTTCACATAAGTTCTATTAGAAGAAAGCCCAGAAACTTCCTCTTCAAAATCGTAGTAAAAAGCATCTTTTCCTGCTTCTACTAATTTAGGCTCAATTTCTAGTCTTCTATATACCAATGCATCTCCATCATCGAAACGCGCTTTTAAATCGAATCGTGATGGCGAGGCTTGTAAGCTTACCGTATAAGGGTTGTTGGTTGGATTGTCTGGCAAGCTAATAGCTGCTTGACCCACTTTTGTAATAATTAACTCTATTGGATAATACAGACCTTCTAATCCTGCGCTATCCAAAACTGCAGTTTCAGCCAAATATGAGCCTGCATTAACATTTGTAGGTACACCTACTGTTTTAGTATAACTATAAAATGTACCCGAAACGGTTTCAGCATCAGAATAAGCCCATTGTGTAGATATTTCACCAAAACCTTCAAAATTTGGCGTAACACTAAATCCCACAGAACTTAAATTTTCATTATCCGAACACTCAATACTCACAACAGGACTGGTACCTACTGATACAAATGCTCTTTCAGATAATGAGTTTACAGCAAAATGAAATACCATTGGAGCAATAGTATCTTGAGAACTTCCCGTCCCAGTCCCCGTTCCATTTCCTGGGTCGGTATCTGTTTCTTTTTCGCAAGCAACAAAAACGGTTGCCAAAATAGCCGAAGCCAATAATACTTTAATTTTCATGGGTTAAATAATTTAGACCGCAATAATAAGGGATTCTTACGACATGAGGGAATAGTTCTAAAACCCTTTTGGCGCATGTATTAATTTTTTGTTCTTTTGAGAAACCTAAACGGAAAATTCATGTACCTCGCTTCTTTCAATTTCAAGCTGCTAAGTCTATTAATTGGTTTGCTCTTACATGCGTCTTCTAGCAATGCTCAATCTGTAGAACATTCTGGGCAGATCAAAAAAGAGGGTCAATATTACTCAATAGATGGTGCTTATCTTAGTTACTCCAAATTGGCTCAATTGTTACAAACTTATCCTGAATCGGAAAAATTATTATTAAAGGCCGAAGAATACAAAAAAGCGAGTAAGACCATTGGAATCATGGGTTTGATTGCTACAGGAATTACAACTTTGGCGGTAAGTTGTTCCAGGGTTGGTGGTGCAGCTATTGGCGTGCCTGTAATAGTTGTAGGTGCAGCTACTTTGGCTCGAGTGATTATGGGCTTTAGTTCTGCCAATAAAAGCATTAAATCGGGAATTGCATTTTATAATGCTAAGCTCGGAAATCCACCTATTCAATCTTCCCATAAAGTATCTTATCAATTGCAGTATACTGGAAACGGACTTGGCTTGAAAGTTCAATTTTAAAGCATTATCCTAAACTAAGCTTAAAAAAACACCCGAATGAAACATGCATTTCTTCTTGGAATCTTATTCTTATCACTTTCTAGTATTGCCCAAACTCCCGGACAAAAAATTGACGTAATAGGAAATCAACGCTTTGAACAAAATGGGAAACGCTTAAACCCCATGATGCTCCTTAAGATTATAGAAAATGACCCTATAGCGCATACCGAAATGAAGAAAGCTCGTAAAGCATATGTTGCTGCCTCGGTTATAGGTGGAATTGGAGGCTTTTTATTTGGCGGCCAATTAGGTACAGTTGCAGGTGGTGGAGAAGCAAATTGGGGCGTTTTTGGCACAGGAGTCGCCATTGCTTTGGTAAGTATCCCTATTTCTGTGGGTAGCACTAAAAAAATGAGAGCCTCTATAAATCATTACAATAGTAATTTAGGTTTTATAGAACCCGAAACTTTCCATAAAGTGACTTATCATTTAAATTTTACGGGAAATGGTCTTGGGTTAAAAGTTCAGTTCTAATTAGAATTTTGAAGCATAAAAAAAGGCTATCTCTTATTAAAAGAGACAGCCTTTGTATTTTATAAAAGAGACTCTTAGTTGTTCAGCATTACAGGCATCACCAACATTAAAACATCTTCTCCGTCTTCGGTGTTGTCTGTGGGTGTTAAAATTCCTGCACGGTTTGGAGCGCTCATTTCTAAGCTTACATTATCAGATTCTAGGTTGCCCAACATCTCTGACATAAAACGAGAGTTAAATCCAATTTCCATATCCTCACCTTCGTACTGACATGTCAAACGCTCTGCAGCTTTGTTTGCAAAATCTAAATCCTCGGCAGAAATGTGCAATTCGTTACCTGCAATTTTCAATCTTACTTGGTGTGTCGCCTTGTTTGCAAAAATAGAAACACGCTTAACAGAGTTCAATAAGCTTACTCTATCTATGCTCAATTTGTTTGGATTCTCTTTAGGAATAACCGCATCGTAATTTGGGTATTTCCCATCAATCAATCGACAGTTTAGGCTATAGCAATCAAAATCGAATTGTGCATTTTTATCGTTGTACGATATTTTTACCATGTTATCAGACCCAACCAAAACCCCTTTCAAAAGATTTAATGGTTTTTTAGGCATAATAAAAGAGGCATTGTTTTCGCTTTTCGCATCGGTACGGATATAGCGAACCAATTTGTGAGCATCGGTTGCAACAAAACTTAATTTGTCTGTAGCCAACTCAAAGAAAACACCACTCATAACTGGGCGTAACTCATCGTTACCGGTGGCAAACAAAGTTTTCATTATTGCAGATGCCAAAAGATCCGCTTTTATCTCAGAAGTACTTGCTTCTTCAATGGCCGGAACCTTAGGAAACTCTTCTGCTTTTTGTGTAGCAATACCATATTTACCATAGTCAGAACTTATTTCTATAAGCTGTTTCTCTGCATTGTATACAAAAGACAATGGTTGATCTGGGAATGTTTTAAGAGTATCTAAAAGCATACGAGCATTGATTGCCGTTGCTCCTTCTTCATCGCTCTTAACTTCAAATACGGTACTCATTGTAGTCTCCAAATCCGATGCAGAAACCGTTAATTGATTGCCACTAATTTCGAATAAGAAATTATCTAGAATTGGTAGCGTTGAGCTACTATTAATAACACCTCCAACAGTTTGTAAATGCTTTAACAATAAGGTGCTTGATACTATAAATTTCATGCGCTTATTTTTGGTTTTAATGTTTACAAATATAATGGATTTGAGCACCGACCATAGGCCGATTTATCCACTAATTATTAACAATAAAATGAGATTTCTTAACTAATAATTTATCGAAGGTGTAATATTGTAATAGAATAAATTCATCGTTGTTTAATACCGCAAACAGGCGCTCTGGGTCATACTCGTAAACCCTTCCTTTCTCATCCTCTGTTCCTTTATAATTTGGTCTTAAATAACCCACTAGGTTCACTTTTTCTCCATCAAAACTTTCAAGGTCCATAACAAATGCTGGCGTTTGCGCCAAAATTGCAACTTGGTCTACATTGTCACCATCACTAACCAATCCTTCG
>JBLHRE010000174.1:0-3536 GCA_047625765.1 Flavobacteriales bacterium | reverse complement strand
TGAGGCGAATCAGAAACGCATGACCCTAAGCCTAGAAATAAACACCCTACAATAAATAATCTCATATTCTTTATCATAAAAAAGCCCGGAAATCCGGGCTTTTATTAAAATTATTTAAAATTAAGCTTCCGCGATTGCAGCCTTAATTTTAGCTTCTATCTCATCCGCTAATTCCGGGTTATCTGTCAGTAAACCTTTTACCGCATCTCTACCCTGACCAAGTTTTGTTTCTCCATAGCTAAACCAAGAGCCACTTTTCTTCACAATACCAAAGTCAACACCCAAATCAATCAGCTCACCTGGTTTAGAAATTCCTTTGCCATACATAATGTCAAATTCAGCCATTCTAAAAGGAGGTGCAACTTTGTTTTTCACCACCTTAACACGAACTCTATTTCCTATTACTTTATCAGCATCTTTAATCTGAGTACTTCTTCTAATATCTAAACGCACAGAAGCGTAAAACTTTAAAGCATTACCACCAGTAGTTGTTTCTGGATTCCCAAACATAACACCAATCTTTTCTCTTAATTGATTGATAAAGATACAAGTACATCCCGTTTTAGAAATAGTTCCCGTCAACTTTCGTAAAGCTTGAGACATTAAACGCGCATGTAATCCCATCTTAGAATCACCCATTTCACCTTCAATTTCGCTTCGTGGAGTTAATGCCGCTACAGAGTCAACTACTAAAATATCAATAGCTCCAGAACGAATTAAGTTGTCTGCAATTTCTAATGCCTGCTCCCCATCATCTGGTTGAGAGATTAAAAGCTCGTCAATATTTACACCTAAATTTTCAGCATAAAAACGATCAAAAGCATGTTCCGCATCAATAAATGCGGCAATCCCCCCTTTTTTCTGAACCTCTGCAATAGCATGAATAGCTAAAGTAGTTTTACCCGAAGATTCTGGACCATAAATCTCAACAACCCTTCCTTGTGGATAACCACCAATACCCAAAGCAATATCCAGCCCTGTAGATCCACTAGGGATCGAATCTATATTTGAAAGCGGAGCATCTCCCAATTTCATTATCGCACCCTTACCATAAGTCTTTTCCAGCTTATCCATAGTAAGCTGAAGTGCTTTCAATTTCGCTTCTTGATTTTTATCGCTCATAATTTCCTATTCTATACCATACAAAGCCTTAATCTGTCCCGTATGGTCTTTGGTTTTAACTTTATCTATAATATGGGATATAATCCCTTGCTCATCAATTGCGAATGTTATACGATGAATTCCATCATATTCTCTTCCCATAAATTTTTTTGGCCCCCAAACACCATAAGCATTCAACATCACCTTTTCCGAGTCGGCCAATAAGGTGAAGGGTAATTTATATTTCGAAATAAAATTTTGGTGTTTCTTTTCTCCATCAGCACTTACACCTACAATTTCGAAACCAGCTCTTTTCAAATCCTCATAATTATCTCTCAGGTTACAGGATTGAATCGTGCAGCCAGGAGTATTATCCTTGGGGTAGAAATAAATAATCAATTTTTTTCCATAATATTCTTGCAGCGATCTCAAAATTCCGTTTTCATCATTGCATGAAAAATCTGGAGCTTTGTCTCCTTGTTTTAGGTGTGTCATTATGCTTGTATAAGGTTTGGCAAGGTATTCAATCAACTCTGAATTTAAAAAAATGAAACTAGCTTTTCTGCTTCTTTTCAAACTTTTTTTTGAAGACTAGCAAAATACTTGCAAAAGTGCTGAATATTACATTCTTCACATTTAGGTTTACGTGCTAAACAAACGTATCGCCCGTGTAAAATTAACCAATGATGCGCCCTTGCAATGACCTTTTTTGGGAAATGCTTTACCAATTGCTTCTCACTTTCCAAAGGCGTTTTAGCATTGGTAGTTAAACCCAATCTATTTGAAACTCTAAATACATGTGTATCCACAGCCATTGCCGGCTTATTATAAACTACAGAAGCAATTACATTAGCTGTTTTACGACCCACCCCTGGCATTTTCATCAAATCGGTAATTTCCGAAGGAACGACACTTTTAAACTCTTCCACAAGAATCTTGGCCAACCCTACCAAATGCTTGGCTTTATTATTAGGGTAACTAATGCTTCTGATTATTTGAAAAACCTCTTCCCACGATGCCTCTGCTAGGGATTCTGGCTCAGGAAATCTTTCGAAAATATTTGGTGTAACCATATTCACCCGTTTATCAGTACACTGAGCAGATAAAACTACAGCCACCAATAACTCATAAGGATTAGAGTATTGTAATTCTGTTTCAGCCTCTGGCTGATTTTCAGAAAAATATTCTACAAACGCTTTGAATCGTTCTTCTTTTCGCATACCCCAAAAATAAAATACCCCTCCATTTATGAAGGGGTATTTTACTATTATTTATAAATTTAATTTAAGATAAATCCTACCGGAAAATCTTTGCACTGGACAACCCTATAAGCAGAACTAAATGATTTAATTACGCTTAGACTTTTCAAGGAAGGCTTTGCTTCCAAACAATTTAAACCGTCTTTAATCTTCATCAACTGCAACAACTCATCCTTTATTTCAACATCCCATATTAAATGGTCTTCAATTTCTAATTGAAGGTCTAACGGAGCTTCATTGTATAGATATAACAGTAAATCATTTTGTGTAATTGTTTTTTGCATACAGTATAATTTTAATGATACTATATAAAAAACGACACTTTATGGGTCTTATTGTAAGCTGACTTAATTAATTGTTAAACTAATGTCATGCTCTTCAATAAGCTTTCTAATGTTTATCAATGCATATCGCATTCTACCTAATGCAGTATTAATACTCACATGGGTTTGCTCTGCAATATCTTTGAAGCTCATGTCTGCATAATGACGCATAATCAACACTTCTCTTTGTTCTTCAGGCAGCTCATCAATTAACTTCCTCAAGTCGTTTTCAATTTGATTTTGCACCATCTCCCCTTCTATATTCTTAGACTCCTCCGGAATAATATCAACGACATTAAAGTCTTCGGTACTATTCACAAAAGCCATTCTTTTATTTTTACGGAAGAAATCTATGGTAAGGTTGTGAGCAATTCGCATAAGCCAAGGCAAGAACTTCCCTTCCTCGTTATACTTACCCTCTCTAAGGGTCTTAATTACTTTTATAAATGTGTCTTGGAAAATATCGTTGGCCACATCCGAATTTTTCACTTTCATCATAACAAAAGAAAAAACACGCTGTTGATGTCTTTGTACCAATACATTCAAAGCCTTGTCATTCCCATCAATATAGGAACACACTAATTTACTATCATCTAATTCTTGGATACGCATATCAACTACTTTAAGAGGTTAAAAAAACTCAATAAAAATTATAGTAGTTGTATATCTATACGTAATAGGTGTTTAATTATAAAAAAATCTTGAAATGCAGTTTGGACTGCTTTGGTTCAAATGTAGTAAATCCTTTTCAATTAAACATAAAGATTATACCAATTCAATATAATTAGCAATTACTTTCATTAAAATCAAATTAATAAGTTCAGCAGCACAACTGGTGAGTTCATAAATCCTA
>JBLHRE010000173.1:0-3562 GCA_047625765.1 Flavobacteriales bacterium | reverse complement strand
CCTGACCCATTAGACCCCAACCCAACAAATAATGATGGATCAAGTGGAGGTACATCAACTGTTTCCAATTGCAGTTATGAGTTACAAATTATAGGATACATTACTACTGAAACAACCAATCGAGCAACCGGAGAGGTATGGACCCAAACTTATCCACAATGGGGCATGGTTTTAGTTTGCCCAGGAGGCCCAAATCAGATGTCTTCATCCGATACTTCCTGCACAGACCCTAATAATGGGGAGGTACCTATTGTGATTGATTTACTTAAATTATTTGAGGAACAAATTGATGATTCAAGATTAGATTTATGTTTAAAGCAAATATTAGGTCAATTAAAAGGTCTTAAATTTGATCTCTCATGGATACTTAATAGATTCAATGAAGACCCTAAGACTGGCCCACTTGCTTGGATTTCTAATTACAATTGGACAGTTGAAAGTGGTGTTGTTTCAGGGGGGAGAAATGCGGCCACCTCATACCCTTATAATAGTTCAACTAAATCAGTCACTTCTGTTTTCCAAACATCAAAATTTAAAGATGCCTCCGATTTATCAACGGCAAGAACAATTTTACATGAAGCTCTCCACGCATTTTTTATCGCAGACGAGAAAATCAACAGTTATAACTCACAAAAAACATATTATCAATATTGGAGTGATAGGAGCAGTGGTATTTTCCAGACAATGAATGATTTGCAGCATAGAGAATTTTTTAGAAATTGGATGAAAGATATTACACTATCACTTCAAAGCTTTGGCAAGTCTAAAGGATATAGTTACTCTTTACAATTTTATAATGATTTGGCATGGGGTGGATTGACACACTATGATCCGACACCAAATGATGGAGTAACTAATTTAGTTGAAACACCTTGGTTTCTATTTGAATACCCTACTAAAGCGGATAGGGATAGGATTCTGAATATAATTGCAATAGAACAGAGTGGTAAGGATATGAATGGAAACGTAGTAACTAAAAAAGGTAAGACAAATGGATGTTAAAACTAGATTAGTGATGTCGTTTTTATTTTATTTGGGGCTTACCTTATCGGTCAATGCTCAAGGAATTATAGGTGAATATCATTATACTGATGCATTTGCTAATGACATAACCTATGTTTATAAATTTGATAGTAACCTCACCTTTAGATTTGTTCAGACAAATGGTTTGTCAGAAAAATTTGTTAGTGGGGGTATTTACAAAACTAGAAAAGGCAAACTCTATCTCGATTATCAAGATATCTCTTTTGAGAAAAAGTCGATTCAAGGAAAAACTAAAGTTCGTCAGTTAGATGATCCTGAAAATTTAGAGATTGTTGTGAGAATTTATGATCAAGATTCCATGTTAATGAGGAATTTACCTTTGGTAATATTCGAGAATAATGATTTGGGTAGAACGGTTATGTACACAGACTATGAAGGTATGTTTAAGTTTTCGGTGTTGGATAAATCTAAAACACCTCTAATTCCCATGATTAACTTACTAGGCTATGAAACAATCCATTTCCCATTCGAGGAATATAAAGGGAGTGCGTGGTATATTGAAGTATATTTATCGAATCAAGTTGAGCACTATAATGTTCCTCAAGATGCTGTTTATAGGTATGAACTAACGAATGACTATTTAATTTTAATTTCAAAGGATTCGAGAACGAAATATGATCGAAGAAAATAGAGCAAAATCTTGATCTGGTATTTCAAGAGTCTAGCGATATTATTGAGCTAACAATTTGTTCATATGTGGGTTTGTCCTAGGTTGTTAAATTAAAAAAAAAATAGGAGAGGTATAGTAAAGTAAAAGTTAAGCAGATGCATGTAATAATCGAATAGTCATTATCTAGATTAAGCAATGAAACTGCTTTTGGTCATAGTTATCTCGTTGAGTGCTGTTCATCAGAATAGTGTACTCTACATTATGGTCGATGATACTTTTCAAAATATTCCAGAAAGGAGATATGCCGAGAATACAGCTATCAATACTTTCTGTACCCTTGAACTATCCAAACTAGAAAAGGATAAATCAATAAAAAAACACCTTGGCCCCATTTACTTTGACATTGTTGGTGATGACGAAAAAGCTTCCTTAAGCGAAGTGGAGCAAGCTAAAAGTACGGCTTGGATACTAGAAAAATATAAGAGCACTTTCTGTTACTTTAAGAAAGGAAAATATGCTCTTGGGGAAGATGGAAAGCTAATCGTCTTTGACCTAAACGCAGAATTCGATCAGATTTACTTGATCATTAAGAACGGAGATAAGGATTATATAAAGTTTAAAGTCAAACAATCTGAAATCAGCATTGACTAAGACAAACTCTATAAAATGAAAAATTCATTTTATTTCTGTAAGCACAAATGTATAGACGGATAAAAGATTAACCTCCTAGAGTTGTGATTTTGAATCTCAAAGCGGCTTTAGGCGCTGAAAAATCGTTGAAACCGTTACGGACCGGTATATTCGTTCATAGCCCACGGTTTAAACCGTGGGCTATTGAGGCAATCGTTTTAAAGGTTTGCCTTTGTTATTCCTTTGTGAGGCTTCATTTAAATTGAAAATGACTTATCCGTTGTGCGTTTATAGCCATCCAATTGCAGTTGCGTTTCTGTACAGGTGATAATTGCGAAACTGTTATTCTCTAATCCGTCTTCATCCACCATACCGAGTTGAGAGATGTATTGTATGCCATCCACTTCCGCATATTTTTCGGCATGCACATGGCCATGGATTGAAGCTTTTACCTTGCTAGACTGTGCAATTATTTTTGAGTGAATACCTAATAATTAAATGGTTAATATTTTTTAATTAAAATATTAATTTATATAATTGGACTATAGCAAAATAAATTGTTAAAAATGGAAATGAAATTTAACCCCATGAAAGTACTTTGGATTTTATTCTTATATGGGTTTGTCCTAGGTTGTCAAATTGATTCTGATGAAATCCCTCAGGCTTTAGAAGCCAAAAGCTATGCCTTCTCCATTGAAGACATGCCTGAATTAGGTAATGTTTTGGCACCATACTTGGGTAGGGTTAGTAGAAATAATGAAAATAAACCAGAGGTAAATGGAGGCTACAATAGTCTGGTCGACCGAATAAATTTTAAACATATTTTGGCAAGAATGGATTCAACAGGCCAAACATACATGAGTATGTCAATCCTAAACGATGATCCTCACGTAATCCAAAACTTAGTTATTGGTAAAGATGTCTCAGGTAAATACCTCAATCCAATGATTTTCACATATACTATGTCAGAGGATTTTTATGCTCAATATCAAGAGACACTATCATTAGAGGGGTTCAAAGGTAATTTTGAAAGAGTAAACCTAAACCCATACGCCCTAAAGGAGAATAACTCAGCAGCTAACTTGGAAAATCAGAGGTCAGCAACCTCAACGGATTGCCCTGATGGTACTCCACTGGAACCCCAAGCTAATCCTGACCCATTAGACCCCAACCCAACAAATAATGATGGATCAAGTGGAGGTACATCAACTGTTTCCAATTGCAGTTATGAGTTACAAATTATAGGATACATTACTACTGAAACAACCAATCGAGCAA
>JBLHRE010000172.1:0-3605 GCA_047625765.1 Flavobacteriales bacterium | reverse complement strand
AAGAGAACTGAGAGACAATCCGGATGCAATTGGTAAAATACTTATGGCCACCCCAACTGGAGCTCAAATTCCATTATCTCAATTGGTCGATTTTGAATATGTAAAAGGACCACAGGTAATTAAAAGCGAAGAAACCTTTTTGGTAGGATATGTTCTTTTCGATAAAAAAGAAAGCTATTCAGAAGTGACAGTAGTGAATGATGCGCAAAAAATGATTGAAGCCAAAATTGCTTCGGGTGATTTGGTTGTTCCTTCAGGGGTGAGTTATAAATTCTCAGGAAGCTACGAGAATCAGGTAAGAGCAGAAAAACGACTGTCTATTATTGTGCCTTTGGTTTTGTTAATCGTTTTCTTAATCCTGTATTTCCAGTTCAAATCTATTAGCACGTCTTTAATGGTATTTACGGGTATTGCCTTAGCATTTAGCGGAGGGTTCATTTTACTTTGGATGTATGGTCAAGAATCCTTCATGGACTTCTCATTGTTTGGCAGCAACTTCAGAGATCTGTTTCAAATACAAACCATCAATTTAAGCGTAGCGGTTTGGGTTGGATTTATTGCCTTGTTTGGTATTGCTACCGATGATGGGGTACTTATGGCGACTTATTTGGACCAGAGTTTTAAGCGCAATAAAACGGATGATGTACAAGGTATTCGTGCAGCTGTGGTTGCCGCAGGGTTTAGAAGGATAAAGCCAGCTATTATGACATCTGCGACAACAATTATTGCGCTATTGCCCATATTAACTTCTACAGGTCGTGGCTCAGACATCATGATTCCAATGGCAATACCTGCTTTTGGTGGGATGTTGATGGCATCCATCACTTATTTTATTGTTCCAGTGCTCTATGCATACCGTGAAGAACGTAACCTTATAAAAACACAATCATGAAAAATAGAATAGCCATATGCTTTAGTATTTTAGGTTTTGTCTTTACTGTAGAGGCACAATCTTTGAAAGGATATCAACTAGAGGCAGTTGAGAATAATCAAGGACTAAAGGCACAGTACAAGCGTTTTGAAGCAGGATTACAAAAGGCTAGCCAAATGAGTAGTTTGCCAGACCCAAACCTTTCTTTTGCCTATTTCGTTTCGCCTATAGAAACGAGAGTAGGACCGCAACAAGCAAGAATCTCTTTGTCTCAAATGTTTCCGTGGTTTGGCACCTTAAGCGTTCAGAATGATATCTGGACTTTAAAGGCTGAGGCTGATTTTCAGAAATTCATTAATGCAAAGAATGAATTATACTACAGGGTATCCGAGGCGTATTATCCTCTTTGGGAATTGAATAAGAGAAGGGGAATACAGCGAGAGAATATTTTGTTGTTAGAAAGCTATAAAGCTATTGCTACCTCTAAATTCGAAAATGGCCAGAGTCCGTTGGTAGATGTGCTTAGGGTGGATATTATTCTAGCCGAAGCAAAAACAAAACTGGAAATTCTAGAAGATCGCATTTTAGCATTAGAAAGGAATTTTAATCTGCTATTGAACAGAGATGCTGGTAAAGCAATTGGCATAGATTCTTTAATTATTCCACAAGTTTCGGAAAGTCTTTCATTAGATAAGAGTTTATCAGATCATCCATTAATACAAGCAATGGATTTACAGTTAGCAGCTAGTGAAGCAACTATTACACTGGCAGCAAAACAGGGTCTTCCTAAAATTGGTTTAGGATTGGATTATGCATTGATTGGAGAACGAACAGACATGAAAGTTGTAAACAATGGCCGTGATGCCATTATGCCCATGGTGAATTTAAGTTTACCCATCTTTAGAGGAAAATATAAAGCAGCGAAAAAAGAGGCTGTTTTAATGCAAGAGTCTATGACCTTACAAAAGCAGGAGCTCCAAAATAATTTGCTCAGTTCCTTAGAGTTTACCACCTATAAAATCTCAAAGTCTAAAAAGGAAATTCAGTTGTATACGCTGCAATCAGAACGCACACAACAGTCTTTAAACTTGCTTTTGAAGTCTTATGCAAATAGCGGAAAAGGCTTTGATGAAACCGTAAGAATGTTGCAAAAACTTTTGCAGTATAAAGAAATGAAATCAACCGCAATGAAGGGATTCTACACGGCTTTGGCCGAAATGGAATACATCACTGCTAAAAACGATTTGAAATGAAAAATATAGATAAGAAAACTTTGGTCTATATGGCCTTAACCCTGATTGTAGGAATAGTATTAGGGGTAACCTTTTTCGGTGGTTCTGACAAGAGTAAGGTTGATACTGTAGCAGAGCAGGCAGAGGTTAAAACACAAATATGGACCTGTTCCATGCATCCTCAGATTAGAAAAAATGAACCTGGAGATTGCCCCATTTGTGGAATGGATTTAATCCCTTTAGAATCAGAAGAAAGTTCTGTAGATGTAAATGCTATACGAATGTCCGCTACTGCTTTGCAATTGGCCGATGTTCAAACAACCTTAGTTGGTTCAAATTCTATGGTAAAGCAGTTGAAAATGAACGGTAAAGTGCAGGAGGATGAGCGATTGCGTTTCACCCAATCCAGCCATATTCCTGGGAGGATAGAAAAGTTGATGGTCAATTTTACGGGTGAATATGTTTCAAAAAATGAGGTAATAGCATATGTCTATTCCCCGCTATTGGTAACCGCTCAAGAAGAGCTTTTTGAAGCGCAGAAAATCAAGGATTTGCAGCCAGCATTGTTTCAAGCTGCTCAAGAAAAACTGAAAAACTGGAAATTGAGCCAAGAACAAATTCAGGCAATATTAAAGAAGGGTGAAACAGAAGAGGTATTTCCGATTCTTGCAAATGTATCTGGTTATGTGGCAAGTAAGAAGGTGAATGTAGGCGATTACATCAAAGAAGGGCAGACACTATACGAAATTTCGAATCTTTCAAAAGTATGGGTGATGTTGGACGTTTATGAAACAGAACTACAATGGATCAAGAAAGGAGATATGGTACGTTATACCATAGCGTCAATACCGGGCGAAACGTTCGAAGGAAAAGTGTCTTACATCGACCCTACAATTGATGCGAAATCAAGAGTAGCGAAAGCAAGGTTAGAGGCAGACAATGCTGGTATGAAACTTAAGCCAGAAATGTTCCTGAGTGCAACTATTTCATCTTCAGTTAATGTTGGTGCAAATAGCTTGTCCGTTCCAAAGTCAGCCGTAATGTGGACAGGCACCCGCTCTATTGTATATGTGAAAAGCGATACAGAAAATAGCACAGAATTTATGCTAAGAGAAATTGAATTGGGAGCAAATTTAGGCGATTCTTATGAAGTAAAATCAGGATTAAGCAATGGAGAAGAAGTTGTAGTCAATGGAACTTTTAGTGTTGATGCTGCTGCTCAGTTGGCAGGCAAGTCGAGTATGATGAATCCTAAGAAGCCTATTAAAGAGGAGTCGGAAACACCAGTTCAAAAGGTTGAATTGGGCGAAAAGGGAAAGTCTGCCTTGGCTCCATTATATAAATCGTATTTTGAAATGAAAGTTGCCCTGTCTGAAGATGATTTTGACGGAGCAAAAACTGTGGGAATTGCATTGAAAGAAAATGTAGATAAGGTGAAAATGGCTGCATTCGAAGGAGAATCGCATCTGGCTTGGATGAAATATGCTAAGCGTTTATCCAAA
>JBLHRE010000171.1:0-3626 GCA_047625765.1 Flavobacteriales bacterium | reverse complement strand
AGTTCTCTTGCTTTCTCTAAATCGTCTGTTGACAAAATTTCAACAGCCAATTTCCCATGCTCTATTCTTCCTGCAGCATTAATTCTTGGTCCTATACCAAAAACAACATCCATAATGTTTAAGGGAGGTTTTTTGCCGCTGTTTTCAATCAAAGCGCGGATTCCAGCTCTTGGGGTTCCATTTATTTGTTCCAGGCCAAAATAGGTTAAGATTCTATTTTCGCCAGTCATCGAAACAATATCGGCACCAATACTTATGGCCAATAAATCCAATAATGGATAAATCTGTTCTAATGGAATTTCATGTTTTTGACAGTAAGCTTGTGCGAACTTAAAACCTACTCCACAACCCGAAAGCTCTTTGAAGGGATACAAGCAATCTTTTCTTTTTGGGTCTAATAATGCAGCAGCATCAGGCAATTCATTACCAGGATTGTGATGGTCGCAAATAATAAAATCTATTCCTTTGCTTTTGGCGTAAGCTACTTGCTCAATGGCTTTAATGCCGCAGTCTAATGCAATGATTAAAGACATGTCATTGTCATCGGCATAATCAATGCCTTGCATAGAAATCCCATATCCTTCCTTATACCTATCCGGAATGTAAGTATCGAAACGATCGTAGATAGTACTTAAAAAAGAAGCCATTAAGCTAACTGCTGTGGTTCCATCGACATCATAATCGCCATAAATTAAGATGCGCTCTCCTGATGCAATGGCTTTTTCTAAACGCAAAACAGCAATATCCATGTCTTTCATTGAGAATGGATCGTGTAAATCTTCTAAAGTTGGTCTGAAAAAAGTTTTGGCCTGTTCAAAAGTTTCAATCCCTCTCGAAACTAAAAGTTGCGCAAGTGTTTTTTCAATGTTCAATGATTTGGACAGAGAATCAATCTTCTCATGCTTACTATTCGAACGTAGTTTCCAGATTTTTGCTTGTGTTTTTTTCATGCCGTTGCAGCTGATAGTGCGAAAATAGCAATTGGTAATAAGCTTAAAGCAATATATCTGCTGAATATCGTATGTCTTTGTTAAATTGTCAAGATTATCATCCTTTGTTTTTAATTTCTATAAAGCATAATTCTATTTAATATGGAACACTTAGTAATCATTGGGAACGGAATATCTGGAATTACCCTTGCAAGGCATGTTCGGAAGAATTCTAAAATGAGGATTACAGTTGTTTCTGCAGAATCGGATTATTTTTTTTCGAGAACAGCATTGATGTATGTATATATGGGGCATATGAAGTTTGAGCATACACAACCTTATGAAAATAATTTTTGGAGAAAGAATAAGATAGAACTTGTCAATGACTTTGTGGAAGGTGTGGACGTTTCTAAGAAACAATTGCATTTGAAAAAGGGCGGGACTCATGGATATGATAAATTGGTAATTGCATCTGGCTCCAAGTCGAATAAGTTTGGTTGGCCGGGCCAAGATTTAAAAGGTGTGCAAGGTCTGTATAGCAAGCAAGATTTGGAATTGCTTGAAGAGAATTCGAATAATGCAGTGCGCGCGGTAATAGTAGGGGGTGGCTTAATAGGAGTTGAACTTGCGGAAATGTTGGCCAGCAGAGGAATTAAAGTCACTTTTTTGGTACGAGAAAAGCGCTTTTGGGGTAATGTATTACCAAAAGAAGAGGGCGCTCTTATTTCCAAGCACATATTAAATGACCATTATATAGACTTAAGGTTCGAGAATAACTTGAAAGAAATTATTTCTGATGATAATGGAAGAGTGAAATCAATCATTATAGAAGAAACGGGAGAAGAAATTTCATGTCAAATTGTTGGTTTAACGGCAGGCGTTTCGCCAAACATTGATTTTCTAAAGGATTCCAGTATAGAATTGCAAAGAGGCGTAATGGTGAATCGCTATTTAGAAACCAATATCCCCGATGTCTATGCACTAGGTGATTGTGCCCAATTTCATGAAGCAGCTCCTGGCAGAAGACCCATAGAGCAAGTTTGGTATACCGGCAGAATGATGGGAGAGACTTTGGCCAAAACATTAACGGGCGACAAAACAATGTACGAACCGGGTTATTGGTTCAACTCAGCCAAATTTTTTGATATAGAATACCAAACCTATGGAACCGTTCTTGGCGAATTGCAAGAAGGTCAGCAACAATTTTATTGGGAGCATCCAGAAGGTAGAATATGCTTTAAAATGGTTTTTAATGCATCAAACAAGAGAGTAGTAGGAGTAAACGTTTTTGGTATTCGAATGCGACATCATGTTTGGGATAAATGGTTGCAAGAAGGTAGAGATGCAAATTATGTGATGGAGCATTTAAGGGATGCGAATTTTGATCCCGAATTCTACAAATTGTATGAAACAGATATTGTCTCTTTGTACAACTCAGAAACGGGCGAAAATATCAAACCAAAAAAGAAAAGCTGGAAACGAATGTTACAAGCTTTAAACAGGTAATATGAAAGGTATAAAACACACGGGATTAGCGCTTTTTGTGATTGGATTAATGGTCTTTACAGCTTCAACTTTTTTGGGCTCATTTTCATTAAACGAGTCTATTATTCAAGACAATCTTGACAAGCAGAAGTATGAGAATATTGGGCAGGACTTAGGTGTTTTAGTGGGTGCTGAATACACCAACCCTATTGCTTTGGGGAATGCCATTGCGGAGGTTTACGAAGTAAAAAACGAAGAATTAAAAGCTTCGCAACAATGGGATAAAGTGATGTACGACAGTCCTCAATCTGTTGCATTTTCCTTGGTAAAAGCATCTGCTAAAGGCACTTTTGTTGAGAGCCCTTGGCTATGGTTTTTCTTGACTTTTGGTTTGGCAATAATAGGAGGTTTGGCATTTGTCTTGCCCGACATGGTATTGCTTGGAAGGCCTGGAATAAAAAACGACAAGATCTATCAAAATCCAGTAACCAATAAAGGTTGGATTGCTTGGTTCACATTTGTTTATTTGGTGGGCTTTTACATTCTGCTTTACTTTTTCCCTTCAAGCATCACCAATCAAATTTTATTGCTGAACCCCATAAGTGAGTCTTTGAGTGGCAATCCTGCGAGTCAATGGTTCTTATATGGATTTATGTATTGCTCGGTAATGACCGTTATGGCGGTGCGTATGTTTGTAAAATACCGCAACAATAAATACCAAGTAGTTCGAACGGCTTCTGTTTTGTTTTTCCAAATAGTATTTGCCTTTATAATTCCTGAAATCTTGGTTAGATTCAATCAGCCTTATATGGACTTTAAAAGTGCTTGGCCATTAGATTACGATTTCTTTTTCGATTGGAATATCAATAGTCTAATTGCCAATGGAGGTCTGGGAATATTTATGTTAGTATGGGGAATTGTGCTCACCTTAATTATTGTACCGGTCTTGAGTTATATTTATGGCAAACGTTGGTACTGTAGCTGGGTTTGTGGTTGTGGTGGATTAGCCGAAACTTTAGGCGATCCTTACAGACAACATTCAAGTAAAACAGTTAAGTCTTGGAAGGTGGAACGCTACCTAATTCATGGCGTATTGGTGTTTGCCGTAGTAATGACCGGAGGCGCTTTGTACACCTTCTTTTCAGGGGAAACCTCGCTCTTTGGTATTCAGACCTATACCCTTCAAAGATATTATGGCTTTCTAATAGGGTC
>JBLHRE010000170.1:0-3641 GCA_047625765.1 Flavobacteriales bacterium | reverse complement strand
CTCTGTCGTGAGAAACCAAAATCAAGGTTCCATCAAATTTCTTTAATGCTTCTTTTAGCACATCCTTCGATTTTAAATCTAGGTGGTTGGTAGGCTCATCTAATACAAGCATATTTATGGGTTGCAGCAATAATTTAACCATAGCCAGTCTGGTTTTTTCACCTCCAGATAATACCGAAACTTTTTTGTCTACATCATCTCCCTTAAACATAAAGGCACCCAAAATATTCTTAATCTGAGTACGGATTTCTCCTTGGGCAACCGTATCTATTGTTTCGAAAATGGTAAGGTTAGGATCTAATAATGATGCTTGGTTCTGTGCGAAATAACCCACTTTTACATTGTGTCCCAACTGGCACACACCTTCATGTTCTATTTCTCCTAAAAGGGCTTTTAACATGGTCGATTTACCCTCTCCATTTCTTCCCACAAAACTCACCTTCTCGCCTCTTGCAATAGAAAAACTGGCATTTTTAAATACAGTATGATCTCCGTATGATTTGGTTAGTTCTTCAACTTTAACGGGGTAGTCTCCAGACCTTTGAGCAGATGGAAATGTTAATTTTAATGCAGACTTGTCTACTTCATCAATTTCTATTTTTTCCAATTTTTCCAACATGCGTTCTCTCGAAGTCACTTGGTTAGTCTTGGAATAGGTTCCTTTAAATCGCTCGATAAAAGTCATGTTATCTGCAATAAACTTTTGCTGCTCTGCATGGGCTTTAACCTGATTTACCCTGCGCTCTTCACGCAACTGTACATAATGGCTGTAATTGGCCTTGTAATCGTAAATACGCCCCATGGTAACCTCTATAGTACGGTTGGTAATGTTATCGATAAAGGCTCTATCGTGAGAAATTACGATTACTGCCTTTGCTTTATGAACTAAGAAATGTTCTAACCAAAGTACCGATTCGATATCGATATGGTTGGTAGGCTCATCCAACAAAATCAAGTCGGGTTTCTGTAATAGGATTTTGGCAAGTTCAATACGCATGCGCCAACCTCCGCTAAATTCTTTAGTTTGTCTTTGAAAATCACTCCTTTTAAAACCCAAGCCCATCAGGGCTTTCTCCACTTCCGAATCGTAGTTAATATCTTCTATGGCATAATATTTTTCACCTAAATCGCTTACACGTTCAATCAAGTGCATGTATTCTGCTGATTCGTAGTCTGTACGGGTTTCCAATTGATGGTTGATGGAATCCATCTCTGTTTTTAAAGCAACTATTTCTTTAAAAGCCTTTGAGGCTTCTTCGAAGACCGTACAATTATCATCGGTAAGCAAATGCTGAGGCAAGTATGCAATTACAGCATCCGAAGGACAGTTTACTTTTCCTTTGGTGGGTGTTTGCTCTCCAGCAATAATTTTCATCATGGTAGATTTTCCTGCACCATTCTTACCCATTAGGGCAATCTTGTCTGTTTCGTTTACATTGAAAGAAACATCTTTAAAAAGTGTGGTACCGCTAAACTCTACTGCTAATCCGTCTACTGAAATCATCTGCTTTGACTTTATTATTGCTGCGCGAAAATATCAATTTGCCAACTTTGTGGATGGCGATTATTGAATCTTTCGACAAAAAAAAAGCGAACCAAAATGGATCGCTTTCCTTTATATTATTGATGGTAATGAATTACTTAACGATTTTCACGTTTACCGCATTCATTCCTTTCATTCCTCTTTCTAAATCGAAACTCACTTTGTTTCCTTCACGAATCTCATCAATAAGACCATTAACATGAACAAAGTATTTTTCGCCTGAACCAATCTCCTTAATAAACCCAAAACCTTTAGAATCATTGAAGAAATCAATAATTCCTTGACGTTCTGTAGGAACCTCGTCAATTCTTTCTGCTGCACCCAATTGGATTTTATCCAATTCGATTTCAACTTTTTTGGTTGGATCTGGAGGAGTATCAGTTAACTGTCCGTTCTCATCAACATAGACCAACATGTCTTCTAAGCTAGCACCTTTTTGTGCACCTTCTTTACGTTCGGCAGAGCGTACAGCTTTCTCCTTACGCTTTTGAGCGCGTTTCTTTTCTCTTTCTTTTTTACCGTAGGTCTCTTGTGATTTCCCCATTGACAGTTTTTAATTTGAATTACGACAACCAAGGCTGCCTGTATTAATATACAACGATATAAAAGAATATCCTAAGAAATGCCAATATCGTTCATGCGAAGTTTCGCAGGGCTGCAAATATACGATTTTGAAACCGTATTTTCTAAAGCTATATTATTAGACTTTCTTACCAATAATTTCCATCATAGGTGGGGTATAGAAAAAAGCCCCTGGAGTATTTTCTAAAATGAGAAACTCATCTACTACCTCCTCCATTTCTGATTGACTAAACTGGCCCGATTCTACCAATTTTGGTAAATACAATAGCATAAATGATTTTGGCCAATTCCAAGCTATGCTGTTGGGTCTTACGCATTTATTTAGGGGTCTCATGCGAACGACTTCCAGTCCTTGTGCTTCGAAAATTTGCCCCAACCTTGCTCCAATGTTGATATTTCCACCAGATGTCTTAAAGCTTTCAAAAATCAACTCTAGGCCTCTTTGAATATTGGGCATGTATGGCTGAGTATGCAGTTCCATCCAATTGTTATACTCCTGCGCTACGAAACAAGCACCTGGTTTTAAAGCGTCAATAACTTTTTGCGTGATATATTCTGGATGTTCTGGCCAAGCTAAAGCCCAACGGCAATAAGCCCCATCTAGACTGTTTTTTTCTAATGTCAAATCATTAAAATCGGTATGAACCGTTTTGATGTTTAAATGATGATGTTCGGCAATTTTATGTATAAATTTCAAATATTTTTCTGAAAGATCAACAGCAGTTACAGATCCTTTGTTGCCCGTAATATAAGCAAGGTCTCTAGATGCAAAGCCTGGACCCGATCCTAAATCAAGCAAAGCATCACCATTTTTAAATCCAGCAAACTCCCAGCCGTCAAAGGCTTCTTTTGCCCATGTCATGTGCTGAATACCTAAACGATGCAATTCTGCTTCTTCTGTACCTAGAATATATGCTTTCTCTTCCATTATTAATATTTGCGATGAAAGTAGTAAAATAGGAGTATAAACGAAGCATTCCTATTCACAATTATATCACTCTTCTGCAGATTTGTTAGTAAACAAGGCTTTTACCCTTTAGCGTTTAAATATCATTTCAGTAGTATTTTCGGTTCGCGATGATTGCAACTCGCCAATTTTTTAAACAAAAAAAGCCAAACTGTAGGTGTGTATTAATTTACAAGCCCGAATCCCTGAGTAGACGGACTGGCATTTCGAAGCCTCTCGTCCTAAAGGTCGGGCCGAGATGATAGTCATGCTACCTATTGTTTAAAACAAAAAAAAGCCACTACAAATAAATGTAATGGCTTTAATTATGTCGGGGTGGCAGGATTCGAACCTGCGACCTCCTCGTCCCAAACGAGGCGCGATGACCGGGCTACGCTACACCCCGAACGGTGTAATTTTAAATGTGATCGCGATAGGATTCGAACCTATGACCGTCTGCTTAGAAGGCAGATGCTCTATCCAGCTGAGCTACGCGACCATCGATCTTTCGATCGGTAATATGATAAGAACAACGAATTTTTAAGGAAAATTCAAAACCCTTAAGTCGGG
>JBLHRE010000169.1:0-3664 GCA_047625765.1 Flavobacteriales bacterium | reverse complement strand
CCCAAAGGGTATTGCGCTTATTAATACCAACCGCGGTGTATTTAAAATAATTTCATCAAGGGGTAATCATTCCTTTTATCGGGTAATTCCCATCAACGAAAACTCCGGATTACCTTCGAATAATTTGGATGGAATAGGATACTGCAATTCCAATTTATGGGCAGCATCCGAAAAAGGAATTTCCTATTTCCCTACAAACATTTTTGAAGACGATTCTATTGCTCCCAATATTGTTATTAATAAGATAACCGTTAACGATTCTTTAATCAATCATTTAAAACCTGCAATTGCGCTAAAACACTATTGGAATGATTTTGAGATAAGTTATGGAGCCATACGATTTAGAAATAGAGATAAAATAAAATATAGGTTTCGGTTTCATGCAGAGGAAAAATGGACCTACACTTTCGAAGATAAAATATTAACGCATGATTTAATGCCTGGAGGTTACCGTTTTGAGGTGCAAGCAGGAATGCAACATGTTTATTGGTCAAAGAAATCAGCCATTTATGCCTTTGAAGTTCTCCCACCCTACTGGGAAACTTGGTGGTTTAGAAGTTTAATTTCAGCCTTTATTGTAATAAGCATTTCCATTTTAATTATTTGGCGTTTCAATGTTTTAAAGCAAACTTTCTTGTTAAACAAAACACTTGATAAAGTAAAACAACAAATGCTGAATGCCCAAATGAACCCTCACTTTTTATTTAATTCTCTAAGTTCTTTGCAACGCTATATCCTAGAAAGTGATACAGAAAATGGGCAATTGTATTTAGAGAAATTCTCTAGATTAATTCGCAATGTTTTCGAACATTCGCAAGAAGAAAGGATTAGTTTGGACGATGAGTTAGAAGCTATTTTAACTTATATGGATTTAGAGAAAATCCGAATGAATGGCCGATTTGATTATAAATTAGAAATGGATGCTTCTGTCAATTCCAGAGATATCTTAATTCCACCATTATTAATACAGCCCTTTTTAGAGAATGCTATTTTACATGGGCTACAAAGTTTACAACAAGATGGTTTAATTACAATTGTTATTAAAAAAGACAGGTCGAAACTTATGATTATAATTACCGACAATGGAATTGGAAGGTCAAAATCCAAAAATATCAAACTGCAAAAAGGTTCGGTGCACAACTCTAAAGGACTTACTTTAACAAAACAACGTTTAAACTTGATGCGTAAGTTATATAAAACAGAAATTAACTTTGAAATTGACGATATTAAAGATCCTATTACTAATGAAGTTAAAGGCACTAAAGTCGAGTTAACTTTTGAAGTTAATCAACTCATATTACAACATGGATAAAGCTCTCTTTGAAAAAAAACGGCTAAAGGCTGTTCTAATAGATGACAACGAAAACGCACTTATTTCGTTGCGCTTATTATTGCAAAAGTATTGCCCTCAAATAGACATTGTAGGCGAATCTATGGAAAGTGAAGAAGGAGTTCGCTTGCTGCAAATAACCAAGCCCGATGTGGTTTTCTTGGATATAGAATTAACAGACGATACTGGCTTTGGAATACTAGAGAAAGCACAGCCCTTTAACTTTCAGGTTATCTTTGTAACTGCATTTAAACAATACTCGATTAAGGCAATTCGATTTAGTGCTACAGACTACCTGTTAAAACCTGTTGCTGTTTCCGAACTGATTAGTTCGGTAGAAAGAGCAAGCCAAAAAATAATTGAATTAAAAGGAATGCAAGTTCAGAGTGAAGATGCTATTATAGATGATAATTCTATAAAAGATTTAATTATTCCCGATAAAAATATTTACAAAACTATTCCCGTAAAAAGCATTCTGTTATTAGAAGCCCATGGCAGTTACACCAATATATTATTGATAAATAAAGAAACAATAATGTGTTCAAAAAATCTTAGATATTTTCAAGATTTGTTAGAAGAAGAAGGCTTCCACCGTGTACATAGGAAGCACCTAATTTCTTTAGCATACGTTCGAGAAATTATGACAGAATCGGGACAACTAATAGTGATTTTAGAAACAGGACTTAAAATAGCTGTTTCGGTTAGAGAAAGGAAAAAACTACAGCAAAGGCTAGAAGACTTAAAACTTCAT
The DNA here is from genome assembly GCA_047625765.1 of Flavobacteriales bacterium. GTDB lineage: Bacteria > Bacteroidota > Bacteroidia > Flavobacteriales > JBLHRE01 > JBLHRE01. The sequence continues at coordinate 1,583 of JBLHRE010000169.1, read as the reverse complement.
GGCATATAGATTAAGCACATCCATCAATGATGCGGATGTGCTTGAATTTTTGGAGTCGGTTAAAAACGATCAGCGAAAATCTATTGGATTTGGTACGCACTATTACAAATACGCCATCGGATAGCAAGGAGAGTGGATAACTTGCTGGTTGTTTTCCTAGGAAACAAAGCCCATAACTGTAAATTATGAGTGGTTTTGAAAAATATCAAGACCTAATGCCATTACGAGGTAAACATAAAGTGGGAAAGTCTTGTACGTATAGCAACAAATTGAGAGATGCATATATTCAAATTCTTAGCCAACTTATCGATGCTTCCTACCAATACCTTGTAAAAACACAAATGGGCTGTTATAGGCACGATAAAAGACATAAAAAAATCCGTCTAGGCTAGGCCAAGACGGATTTTTTTTATTTATATCTGCTTCCCTACTTAGCGTAGTTTACAGCTCTGGTCTCTCTAATAACAGTAACCTTAACCTGTCCAGGATAGGTCATTTCGTTTTGAATCTTTTGAGAAATATCAACTGATAATGTATTTGCAACAGTATCTGTAACTTTTTCAGACTCAACAATTACACGCAACTCTCTACCTGCCTGTATAGCATAAGATTTCAATACTCCAGGATAGCTTAATGCCAACTCCTCTAACTCCTTGATACGTTTGATGTAGTTTTCTACAACTTCTCTACGAGCACCAGGACGTGCGCCAGAAATAGCATCACAAACCTGTATAATTGGAGAAATTAAAGTAGTCATTTCAATTTCATCGTGGTGAGCTCCTATGGCATTACATATATCTGGTTTTTCGCCATATTTCTCTGCAATCTGCATTCCTAAAATTGCGTGAGGAGTCTCTGGTGCATCATCTGGAACTTTACCAATATCGTGTAACAATCCTGCTCTTTTAGCAACCTTAGGGTTTAATCCCAATTCGGCAGCCATAATAGCACAAAGGTTAGCTACTTCTCTCGAGTGTTGTAGTAGGTTCTGACCATAAGACGAACGGTATTTCATTCTACCTACCATACGAATCAACTCTGGATGTAAGCCATGAATCCCTAGATCGATGGTTGTACGCTTACCAATCTCAATAATCTCTTCTTCTATTTGCTTTTTTGTTTTCGCTACAATCTCCTCGATACGTGCTGGGTGGATTCTACCATCAGTAACCAAGCGGTGCAAAGACAATCGAGCAATTTCTCTTCTTACAGGATCGAATCCTGAAAGAATAATAGCTTCGGGAGTATCATCAACAATAATCTCAATACCCGTAGCTGCTTCTAAAGCTCTAATATTTCTCCCTTCTCTACCAATAATTCTACCCTTAACATCGTCACTCTCGATATTAAATACTGACACAGCATTTTCCACCGTATGCTCTGTAGCAACACGTTGTATCGTTTGTACAACAATCTTCTTAGCTTCTTTATTGGCCGTAAGCTTCGCTTCTTCTATAGTTTCCTGAATCAAAGACATAGCCTCCGTTCTTGCTTCATCGCGTAAAGCCTCCATAAGCTGTTGCTTAGCTTCATCTGCACTTAAGCCACTAACAACCTCTAATTGTTCAACTTGACTTTTATGT
>JBLHRE010000168.1:0-3709 GCA_047625765.1 Flavobacteriales bacterium | reverse complement strand
GCATTGGGCTTGAATATCAATCCTACAGCAGAAAATATAGAGAATTCGCAAGACGAAAGCAAGCTTTCGTTTTTGTACGCACCAAAATTACATCCTATAGTCGGCCATTTTGCAGGATCTAGAGCTAAGATGGGTATTCCTACTATTTTCAATGTACTAGGACCTCTATTGAATCCGTATCAACCGAAACGCCAGTTTATAGGAACGGCTTTCGAAAATCATATGGATTTGATCTTGGAAACTGCCGTTTTGATGGGTAAAGAGCATGTGGTTGTGGTGAGAGGAGGCGAGGGCTTAGATGAAATTTCTATTTCTCAACCTACCAAGGTTTTGGAATACTATAAAGGCACTAAAAACGAATATGTGATTTATCCAGAACAATTTGGAATTGAGGCGGTTCCTTTTGAGCAATTAGAGGCTAAAAGCAAGGTGGAGAATATTTCTATTGCACAGTCCATTTTGAAGGGAGAAAAAGATTCGGCCCATTACAAATTGATACTAGCAAATGCGGCATTTGTGTATTCGAAATTTTATAAGGCAATGCCTTTAGAGTCTGCATATAAGTTAATGGAAGAGCAATATTCTAAAGGCATAATGAACAAGCAATTAGAAAAATACGCTCAAATTGTTCAGCAAAAAACACCCTTGGATCATGTATAATAAGTTACTTGAAATAATCTCTTCAAAAGAAAGAGAAGTTGCTCTACTGCACCAAAAGTTCAATTTGGACGAATTGAAAGCTGAGACAAAAGAAACGGGGATACACGTGTATCAACATTTGAGAAATAGAGTTGCCAACGAAGGCCATTTCTTCATTTCCGAGTTTAAGCGTAAATCACCATCCGAAGGAAATATTAACCAATGGGTCTTTTTGGATGAACAGTTGGATCAGTATGCCAAAGCGGGTACCACTGTTGTTTCTGTTCTTACCGACACTCCTTTTTTTGGAGGTGATTATACCGACTTGAAAAAGGCAACGGCCTATTTAAAAGGATCTGGAGTATTGATTCTTCAGAAGGATTTTATCATAGACCCTATTCAGATTTATTTAGCAAGAAGCAAGGGAGCTCATATGGTCTTATTGATTGCTCGAATTTTGGAGGCTGATAAATTAGAGGAGCTAAAAAACATCGCAGAATCTTTAGGGATGGGTGTGTTACTCGAATTGCATGACGAGGAGGAATACGATAAGGTAAGTCACTTAAGGCATGCCGTTCTAGGTGTGAATAATCGTGATTTAGACAATTTCAATACCTACATCAACCGATTCAATGTTTTGGCGGACAAACTTCCAAAAGACGCCTTATTGGTTGCAGAGTCGGGTATGCATTCTGTGATTGATTTTGCGATGCTAAAATCCAAAGCTCATGGTTATTTAGTGGGTACAAGTCTAATGAGAACAGGAGTTAATACAAGCCTTAACGATCATTTTGGATTGGATACTAGCTATTTCTTTAAAGCCTGTGGCTTGCGTTTTAAAGAACACTTTACAGATGTAAAGGCAGATTTGATTGGGGTGAATTTCTCGGGATTGAGTAAAAGAGCAATTAAAGAAGAGGTATTGAGTAGGGTTAAAATCCCCAACAATTCAGTGGCTGTTTTTAAAAATAATACGCAGGAAACGATACTGGAAATCATGAATAGATATCCTTTCAAATATGCTCAGATCTATATAGATGACATCCCTAATTTAGAAATGTTGCAGAATATCAAAGCAAAAATTGCTATTGCAGGATCTGTAAACAATCCAGAACAATTAGAGCAAATGATTTCCTACGCAAATTATGCAGACTTGTTTATTCTCGATGGCCCAAAACCAGGAGAAGGCATGGCGTCTGAAATTGAAAATTACAAAGCATTTCCGTTTCCATTTTTAATGGCAGGAGGAATGAATTCCCAAAATTTAGATAGAATATTAGATATCCCAAATTGTATTGGAGTGGATATGGCATCAGGATTAGAAACTGATGGCGAATTGGATCCACAAAAATCAACTAGGGTATACAGCTTATTAAAGAGCTTAAAACAATCAACGGTATGTTAGTGGTAATGAAGGCGGAAGCCACAAAGGAAGAGGTGAATAATGTTATTAGTTACTTGCAGTCTTTGCAGTTGAAAGCAGAAGAATTACCGGGTTCTAATAGAGTAGCGATTGGGGTTACGGGCAATAAAAAGCATGTGGCACACAAAGAGGTGCAACGTATGCCTGGCGTGAAAGAACTGATTGAGGTTACCCACAAATACAAGAAGGTAAGTAGAGAGTTTTATCCTAAGGATACCGTTGTTAATGTGGGCGCAGCTGCTTTTGGTGGTGAAAAACCAGTATTGATAGCAGGTCCTTGTAGCGTTGAGTCTGCTGATCAGATTATGCGGACTGCCGAAATGATCAAGAACCAAGGAGCACAAGTATTAAGAGGAGGGATTTTTAAACCCAGAACCTCTCCATACGATTTTCAAGGTTTGGGTTACAAAGGATTGGAATTACTAAAGAAGGCTTCTATAGAGTTCGATTTACCGATTTGTGTGGAGTTAATGAACACCGAAGATATTTCGCTGTATAGCCATGAAGTAGACCTTATTCAGATAGGAGCCAGAAACATGCAGAATTTCGATTTACTGAAGAAATTAGGCAAAATAGACACACCAATATTATTGAAGAGGGGAGCATCAGCAACAGTAGAAGAATTTTTACTAGCAGCAGAATATATTCTGGATGGAGGAAACCCAAATGTTATTTTATGCGAACGAGGCATTCGAACTTTCGAAACTTCTACGCGTAATACTTTGGATTTAAACTCGGTAGCATTGATTCGTCAAATGTCTCACTTACCGATTATTGTAGACCCTTGCCATGCGGCAGGAAGACACGATTTGGTAACTCCGCTTGCCTTGGCTTCCATGGCAGTAGGAGCGCAGGGTTTAATTATAGAAACGCATCCAGAGCCATTTAGAGCTTTGTCCGATGCCAACCAGCAATTGGATTTCGATCAGTTTGCCAACTTTTATGCAGCATACCAAAATATCTGTGCATTAAACGAAATGGTATATGTTTAAGGAAATAATTCATCATACAGACGGTTCTTTTGGGGCTTTTGGTGGTTCCTATATCCCCGAAGTTATTCGAGAGAACATCAACCAAGTTGCGGCAGAATTCGATGCGGTAAAAGACGATCCTTCATTTCAAAAAGAATTGCAAAAGGCCTATTTAGAAGTTTCTGGAAGACCTACTGCTTTTACTCCTTTAGATAATTTGAGCGCTCACTTAGGTGGTGCAAAAATTGCCATTAAGAATGAGGGGTTGAACCATACAGGAGCGCATAAAATCAATCATTGCTTGGGGCAGGTACTTATTGCAAAACGATTGGGCAAAAAGCGCATTATTGCTGAAACAGGTGCTGGTCAACATGGCTATGCAACGGCTACAGTTTGTGCTAGGTATGGTCTGGAGTGTGTTGTTTACATGGGTAAAAAAGATTACGAAAGACAGCGCCCAAACGTATATTGGATGGAATTGCTAGGAGCAACAGTTATTGCTGTTGAAGATGGTCAACAAACCCTGAACGATGCTGTAATCGCAGCTTTTAAAGATTTGATTGCCCATCCAGATGATTCCTTTTATTTATTGGGATCGGCAGTTGGGCCCCACCCATATCCTGCCATGAATACTTATTTCCAAAAAGTAGTGGGAGCAGAGATCAAAGCACAGAGT
>JBLHRE010000167.1:0-3710 GCA_047625765.1 Flavobacteriales bacterium | reverse complement strand
CGGGATTAGACCATAATCCCGAGCCAATAGAAGGAGTAGCATTCATAAAGTAAAAGTTGCCACATGCTGAATCTTTAAGTCCAGCAAAGGGAGTAGGGATATCGTAAAATAAATAGAACACAGTATCGCTACCTATACAGCCATTCAGGTCTTCGTTGAAATAAAAACGATATTGGCCAGAATTCGTTACCGAAACTGGTGTGGTGTCCAATAAACTATCCATCATGGATACACCAAAGACAATAGAATCATAAGACCAATACCTATTACTTTCGGAATATTCTGGCACTCCAAATAATGTATCTTCTAGTCCACAAATCTCACTAAATACACCAGCCGAAGGCTCTGGTATTTGTTTAATATGAAGATAAACGTAATGAGTATCTATACATCCAAAATCACTATAGCCAATTACCTCATAAAGCATGTCTACCTCAGAATAAACCCTAATAGAGTCCTTGTATCTTGAAGAATTAATGGTTGGGTCGTCCGTCCAAGCATAGGTTTCTACATTGATGCCGCTAGCTCCGATATAGGCAGAGTCGCCAAAACAGACTTCTACAGTATCGCCAAACAATTGGGAAGGAGGATGTACAGTGACAACAATCTGTGAATCCTCTGTACAAGAACCTGGGTAAAAAGCTGTAAAGCGATATATGAATTCTTGTACGCTTATATTGTCTGTTGTAACAGGCTTAAAAGTTTGATTGGAATCTTCTGGGTCTGTAATGAATTCGCTTGGAAACCAAGTATAACTAACAGCATTGCGTAATTCAACCATAACAGAATCACCTTGACAAATATCCATACTATCTGGTGTAACCGTAACTCCAGAAGGAATTTCTCTTACCAGTGTAATGGTATCTCTAACTGAAACTACAGTTCCATCACAAATAGTATAAACCACTTCGGCTTGATAGGAAGAATCTGGTTTATCTGCGGGCAAACAGGCTACATAATCCTTATTGTCTGCCAATAATAAACCGCCATTCATATCGTACCAAGAAATCACGAAATTCGGTGCTCCAGCAGCATCTGGAGTAAACCTCCATGCTTCATTACTTGCTGACCATGCGCTAGTATTTCTTCCTGGAGCAGCTATCCCTTGCGTTCCTCCATTATTTTGCAGTCCAATAACAGCTAAACCATTGTTCCACCCTCCACATGCTGTTCTACTTTTGACATAAACATCAATAACATTGGTGTTTTCGTACAATACTATTTGACTTGTACTTCTCATTCCAGCACAGCTAAATTGGGGAACATCGCTATAATTCAGAACAAATGTTCTACAAGGTGCAGAACCTAATACGCTCCAATTGATACTACCACCAGCACTCGGGTCCATATCATGAAATGCACCATTGATAGATAAATCATAAACCCCTTCAGAAGAGCAAACTGCAGCAGGGCAGTTAGGATTAACGGTGGTTGGTATTGTGGCTCCAGGGGCCATACACCAACAACATGTTGTACCAGCTCTAGTTAAATCAAAAGATAAAACGCCATTTGCACCAACAACGACTTGATTATATTCCGTTCCATAAAAACAAAAATCGAAAGGAAGATTTAAACTACCACTCCAAATATCATCAACTCCAACAAAAAGAGCCGTTCCCCCTACAAAAGGGTACGGGGGAGCAAAAGGTATGCCGGTGACCGTATAGGTATCTGTTTGTCCTGTTTCTAAAACTTCTGCAGTTAGGGTTATACAATCTATACCACACTCAATAATCGTGTCGGACGAAAGCTCTCCTCCAAGATCAATACTTGGGCATCCAGACCCAGATAATTGACCAAAAGAAATAGTGCTAAGTAGCAGGAAAACAATCAAATATAAATTTCTCATAACATACAGGGGTTGAGTCAACAAAACACTTTTCAAGGTAATGTGTTAAATTAACACATTTTTAAACAAGTGTTCAAAAATAAGAATATATATCTCAATTTTAGTACCCATAAAAGTTCTTACAAATAATATCTTTGCTGCTTAAGAAAACTATGAGAAGCGATATAAATAAGATACCAGACAATCTTGAAAAAGAGGTCAAATCGAGCATAATAAAAGGCGAGCTACTTCCTTTAATGGAGGAGTTTTACACTTTACAAGGGGAAGGAGCGTTTACTGGGGAATCGGCCTATTTTATTAGGGTAGGAGGTTGCGATGTAGGATGTCATTGGTGCGATGTAAAAGAAAGCTGGGATGCTGGTTTGCATCCGCCAACAGAAATAAAACCAATTGTAGAGAATGCCTTAAAGTACCCCGCTAGAACCATTGTAATTACCGGAGGTGAACCTTTAATGTATGAAATGACACCCTTAACATCGGCCTTAAAAGCAGTCGATTTCCAGGTGCATTTAGAAACTTCTGGTGCCTATCCTTTAACAGGTCATTTCGATTGGATTTGTTTATCTCCTAAGAAAACCAAAGCTCCAACAGCTTCTATTTATTCTATGGCACACGAATTGAAAGTGATTATTTATAATAAAAACGATTTCGCTTGGGCCGAGGAACATGCAAGCAAGGTAGGAGCAGACTGTAAACTTTACTTACAGCCAGAATGGAGCAGAAGAGAGAAAATGATTCCAGAACTTATTGCTTACGTTCAAGAACATCCAAAATGGCGCTTATCACTTCAAAGTCATAAATATTTGAACATCCCTTAAATGGTAAAGCTACTTCTAACATTATCTTTAGTAATATCTATTTCCGTATTTGGACAAGAAGTTCCAGGTAAGGCTAGAAAAGTATATGCCGAAGGTAAAGAGGCAATAAGGCTTGGCCAAACAGAAATTGGAATTGAAAAGTGGGCAAAGGCAATAGAGATCTGTCCTCAATTTGGACTTGCTCGAATCAACCTAGGAGATATCTACTTAAACAGGAAGGACTATCAAAAGGCCCTTGGTGTTTTTGAATTATCAGAACCTACTTGGGACAATACTGAGATGCCTCTTTATTATAGAATGGGCTATTGTAATTTTGCCCTGTCTAATTACGATAAGGCAAGAACGTATTTAAGCACTTTCACCAAATCTATTGATGCAGAGACGCGACTTCTTCCAACAGCCAGACATCTTTTGGCAAGTATCGATACAGCAAAATATTTAAAGAATAACCCTGTAAATTTCGAGCCTATCAACTTAGGGCCTTCTGTAAATTCTACTGGAAACGAATATATGCCGAGTCTTTCGGCTGATGGAAAAAAACTAGTTTTCACCAAACTATTAATAGGGCCTAATGGTAGAAAACAAGAGGATTTTTATTTCTCTGAAGATATTAAAGGAGTTTGGTCGCAGGCTAGATATATGCCCGGAAAGTTAAATACAAACGATAACGAAGGTGCACAATCGCTTACTGCAGATGGTTATGCTTTGTTTTATACCGCCTGTAATAGAAGAGAAGGACTTGGTTCATGTGATATCTATTTATCTAGTTTTGATGGTCGAGTTTGGTCTAATCCATTAAATCTAGGCGCACCAATTAATTCAAATAAATGGGAGTCTCAGCCAAGTATCTCGTCCGATGGTAAAACCATTTTCTACACAAGCAATCGTGCTGGTGGTTATGGAGGAAAAGATATTTGGAAATGCAATTACGTTGGTGGAGGCAAGTGGTCTTTACCCATAAATTTGGGGCCAACTATTAATACCACTGGAAATGAAACAGCTCCGTTTTTACATTTTGACAATCGCACCCTTTATTTTAGTAG
>JBLHRE010000166.1:0-3716 GCA_047625765.1 Flavobacteriales bacterium | reverse complement strand
GCACTAAAATTTTGTTGATTTGTTTCATGACTGTTTGTATGAGTTGCTTTGATCTTAAGGTACAAAAAATAAACAATGCACGACTATTAAGTAACTTAATTTCGCAGAGTTATGCACAAAGAATTATGGAAACAAAAAGTGTGTAACCTTTGGCATGCAAGTCATTAATCTTATTTTTAACCTTCAATATTATAGGGAATGATTACAGTCCAACATAGATTCATATTAGCACTTCTTTCTTTAGCATCATTACCAATTTCAGGTGATCAATTTCAGCAAAATGTGCCTTTCAATACTCCAGAAGCCAATTCATGGGCTCAGATTCAATTGGAAACTATGAGTCTAGACCAAAAGCTTGGTCAATTGTTTATGGTTGCAGCGTATTCTAATAAAGGAGAGGAGCATGAAAAATTCATCGATAATTTAGTAAGTAAATATCATATTGGAGGATTGATTTTTTTTCAAGGAGGGCCGGTTCGTCAAGCTCGATTAACCAATAGATATCAACGCAAAGCTAAGACACCATTAATGATTGCTATGGATGCCGAATGGGGTTTAAACATGCGCTTAGATTCCACGGTTCGTTATCCTTGGCAGATGACCATGGGAGCTATTCAGAACGAGGATTTGGTGTACGATATGGGTAAAGACTTGGCATTGCAATGCAAACGCTTGGGAGTACATATTAATTTCGCACCGGTTGTGGATGTAAATTCGAATCCCCAAAACCCAATAATTAATAGAAGATCATTTGGTGAGAATAAGTTGCATGTGGCCAAATTGGGTGCAGCCTATATGAATGGAATGCAAGACCAGCATATATTGGCGTGTGCAAAACACTTCCCTGGTCATGGCGATACCGATTCTGATTCTCACAAATCATTACCCATAATCAATCACGATTTGAAACGCTTAAAGGAAGTAGAATTGTATCCTTTTAGTCAGTTAATTGCAAAAGGCATAGGTAGTATGATGGTGGCACATCTATATATCCCAAGCTTGGACACCACAACAAATTTAGCTTCTACACTTTCGCCAAAGATTGTTACAGATCTATTGAAGAAAGAAATGCAATTCTCTGGATTAATATTTACAGATGCCTTGAATATGAAAGGAGTAAGTAAATATTTTGCTCCGGGAGAAGTAGATTTAAAGGCATTTCAAGCAGGAAATGATGTCCTACTTTTTGCAGAAGATGTTCCAAAAGCAATTAGCGTTTTTAAGGAGTCTTTGAATAGTGGGCTTATTCATTTGAAAGAAGTTGATGCAAGAGTATTGAAGATTTTGAAATCGAAACATTGGATGGGATTGAGTACCAATAAATATGTTGAACTTGATAACCTATATGAGGACTTGAATAAATTGGAATCTCAGTTGTTGGTTAAAAAAATGACGGAGGCTTCCATTACAGTAGTTCGAAATAAGAATAGTTTTCTTCCCATAAAAGACCTTCAAAATAAGTCTATAGCTGTTGTTTCTATTGGTGGCGATAATGGCGATGTGTTTCAGAACAGATTGAAACAATATACCGATGTAAAACGTATTACAGTACCTCAAGGCTGGAGCCTTGAAAGTCAGAAAGCTATTTTAGAGCAATTAGAAGGGATTAATACTTTAATTATAGGAATCCATAAGTCTGATGGCAATCCATGGAAAAGCTACAAACTTACGGATGACGAAAAGCAGCTTTTAGATTGGTTACTAGATCAAAGAAGATGTGTAGTTGATGTTTTTACAAATCCTTATGCATTGATTGGTAATACGGCAATATCCAAGGCAAATGCCATTGTTTTATCCTACCAGAATAGTACCGATGCTCAAGATATTTCGGCACAAATTATTTTTGGAGCTAAACCAGCATTTGGTAAGGTACCTGTTTCTGCATTACCCTTAATTAAAGAAGGAGATGGTGAAGTATTAACAGCTATTGGAAGGTTAGAATATGGAATTCCAGAAGAAAATGGGATTCGATCTATGGATTTAGATAGCGTTGGAATACTTATTAATAATGCCATAGAAAATGAAGCTACACCTGGGGCTCAGGTTCTAGTAGCTTATAAAGGGAAGGTAATTTATAACGAAGCTTTTGGGTTTCATACCTACAATAAAATGAGACCTGTGCGTAAGAATCATATTTACGACTTAGCATCCATAACTAAGATTAGTGCTTCTGTACCATTATTAATGCAATTGCAAGGAGCTGGTTTTTTTAATCTAAACAAAACATTGGGTGATTATTTGAATAACATTGCTCCAGATAAAAAAGCATTGATCATCAAAGATATTCTGGCACATAAATCAGGTTTGGCTTCATGGATTCCTTTTTATTTAAATGTAACAGAGAATGGTGTCCCAAGGAATGACCTTTTTTCGCATTACTCCAAGCAAGGTTTTAGAACACAAGTTGCTGGTAATATTTTTATAAAGGATTCTTATGTAGATTCTGTTTACGCTCGTATAGATAGTTCTGAAATAGCAGAACATCCAGAATATAAATACAGTGATTTAGGCTATTATTTTTTGAGAAGAATAATAGAACAGCAAACAGGAAAGTCAATGCAGCAATCAATCTCAGAGCGTTTTGCCGCACCATTAGGCGCTACAACTTTAGGCTACAAACCTTTAGAACGTTATTATATTGGTGACATCGTGCCTACAGAGCAAGACAGCTATTTTAGAAACCAATTATTACAAGGTTACGTTCACGACCCTGGGGCAGCAATGCTTGGTGGAGTTGGTGGACATGCAGGAATGTTTAGCAATGCAAATGATCTGGCTAAAATGATGCAAATGTATTTGCAGAACGGGTATTATGGCGGAAGACAGTTTATCAATCCAGCTGTAATACAGGAATACACTGCTTATCAGGATGTTGATACCACGAATAGAAGAGGTGCTGGCTTCGATAAAAAAATGAGATGCTGTGGCGGTGGAGGATCCTGCTGCGAATTTGTAAGCGCTTCAAGTTTTGGGCATTCAGGATTTACAGGGACTTTGGTTTGGGTAGATCCAGAAATGGAGTTGGTTTATGTGTTCCTTTCAAATAGAGTATATCCTGATGCAAGTAATATGAAATTGATAAAGGATAATGTAAGAACAGAAATTCAGAGAATCATTTATAAGTCTTTGCCCGTAAATATTAAATTAGCGATTAGCTAAAAAATAAAATTTTAAACACTTTTTTTATGAAACGATTGATTGCAGCCCTTTTCGTAGTAGGGCACATGTTTGCGTGTGGACAAGCAGAAATTAAAGGAACTGTAAAGGTTGATAGATCCATTATAAACCAAACAGACGAAAGCAGTCAGAAACAGGGCTATTGGGAAGAAACAGACCCTAATACTAAACTTAAGGAAGCCGGTGCTTATATCGATGGAACGAAAGACGGAGCATGGGAATATTTCCATTCTTCAGGCGTTCCTACAAAAATCGAACATTATGCTGAAGGGCAATTAAATGGAGCTTTAATTTCTCTAACAAAAAGAGGGTATTTAAGAACAATGTATCATTATACCGATGGAGTTAAAGATGGTGTGCAATACGAATACCATGATGGTGCAAGAGTTAAAAAGGAGGAGAGCTATACAAATGGACAATTGGAGGGCAAATACTTGGTGTACTACCGAACTGGGAAAAAGCAAGAAGAAGCAAACTATGTAAATGGTCAAAAAGACGGTGTAGCCAAATGGTATTTTGATGGGAATGAAAATAAAGTG
>JBLHRE010000165.1:0-3768 GCA_047625765.1 Flavobacteriales bacterium | reverse complement strand
TATTATGGCTTTCTAATAGGGTCTATCTTTTCTGGAGTTATTGGAACAGGGTTTTACCCAATTATGGGAAATAGGGTATGGTGCCGATTTGGATGTCCTTTGGCCGCTTATATGGGCTTGGTACAACGCTTTAAATCCAGATTTAGAATTACTACCAACGGAGGGCAATGTATTTCCTGCGGAAATTGCTCAACATATTGCGAACAAGGGATTGATGTTAGATGGTATGCGCAACGTGGACAAAACATTGTGAGATCTTCTTGTGTAGGTTGCGGTGTGTGTTCTGCCGTTTGCCCTAGAGGAGTTTTAAAATTGGAGAATGGCCCTGAAGAAGGAAGAATCAATGACAATCCTATTATTATTGGTAATGACGGGATTCGTTTAGAGCACTAAATTGTAGTTTTGCCAGTATCATTTTCTAGAAAAAATCCCTTGAAAAATAAACCAAGAATTGTAGTTGTAATACCCGCTTATAACGAAGAGAAATCTATTGTTAAAGTATTGCAGGATATGCCAATGGATTGGGTAGATGAGGTTGTTGTTGTAGATAATAACTCGACTGATGAAACGTATGAAGTGGCAAAGCAAAATGGAGCGACTGTCTTAAAGGAATCGTTTCAAGGTTACGGTAGTGCTTGTTTAAAGGGGATAGCGTATTACCAAGCACAGAATCCGCAACCAGGGATACTGGTTTTTATGGATGCAGATTATTCAGATCACCCCGAAGAATTACCATCTCTGATACAACCAATACTCGATAAGGATATCGATATGGTTATAGGTTCTAGGGCATTGGGCAATAGAGAAAAAGGCTCAATGACCATTCCGCAAATTATAGGAAACAAAATAGCTAGTATATTATTGCGCTTGATTTACAAAGTACACTTTACCGATCTTGGCCCATTTAGAGCAGTAAAGTTTGATGCTTTAATGGAGATACAGATGTGCGATAAAACGTATGGTTGGACAGTCGAAATGCAATTGAAAGCTGCTAAACTGAAAATGAAAACTTGTGAAGTACCGGTTACCTATAGGCGCAGAATTGGGGTGTCTAAAGTTTCGGGGACAATGAAAGGAGCTATTATGGCAGGGTATAAGATCATAGCAACCATATTTAAATACAGGTAGATGGAGCCATTACATATTGGAATAATCGCAACCTATGCGGCTTTACTAAGTTTTATTTTGCTGTATAGTTTTATGCAGCTAAGTTTGGTAATACATTATATCCGATCAAAGTATTTAAAGAAATCAGGAGAAGATTTTGATGGAGATTTCATCCCTTTTATAACTGTTCAGCTACCTATATACAACGAGAAATATGTCATCGAAAGATTGATTGATGCGGTTGCTAAATTTGATTACCCAAAAGATAAATTCGAAGTACAGGTGATAGACGATAGCACCGATGACACCTTCGATTTGGTTGCTGCAAAAATTACTGAAGTTCAAAAGCTTGGGATAGATATTAAACATGTCCTGCGTAAAAATAGGCAGGGTTATAAAGCGGGAGCATTAGCAGATTCTATGGATCAAGTAAAAGGTGAATTCATTGCTATTTTTGATGCTGATTTTGTGCCTACCCCAGATTTCTTAAAAAAGACCATTCCACATTTTAGAGATAGAAATGTTGGTGTGGTTCAAACCAAATGGGAGCATCTTAACGAAAAGTATTCTATGCTTACAAGGCTCCAAGCTTTTGGCTTAGACGCCCATTTTTCTATCGAACAGGCAGGGAGAAATCATGCAAAATATTTCATCAATTTTAATGGAACTGCGGGAGTCTGGCGAAAAACGACCATCGAAGATGCGGGAGGCTGGCAGTCTGATACCTTAACCGAAGATTTAGATTTAAGTTACCGGGCACAGTTGAAAAACTGGAAATTTGTGTACCTCGAAAGTCAAGGTTCTCCAGCCGAATTGCCCGCAAATATATCAGCCTTAAAAACCCAGCAATACCGCTGGACCAAGGGCGCTGCAGAGTGTGCCAAGAAGAATCTAGGGAAAGTGGTAAAGGCTAAGGATTTAAAATGGCGCACAAAAATACATGCAGTATTTCATTTAATGAACAGCTTTCTTTTTGTGTGCATTATAAGTACAGCTGTCCTTAGTATACCCTTGCTAATATTAAAACATGAATTTCCAGCATATAACGAGATTATAAAATATGGAGGAGTGTTTTCTATCAGTTTAATTATCCTTTCAATCTTCTATGGCGTTTCTTTCGTAAGTGGGGCCGATCGTAAATGGAGGGCAGTTTTTATTTTTCCTTTTCGTTTTTTTATGTTTCTTTCGGTGTCTATGGGCTTGTCTTTGCACAATGCTGTGGCAGTGGTCGAAGGGTATGCAGGACGTAAAACGCCTTTTGTGAGAACCCCGAAATTTAACAGCAGCAATAAAAAAGCGGGATGGATTGGCAAGCAGTACATTACAAAAAGTTTAAATGTAATGACCATGATAGAAGGCCTATTGGCATGCTATTTTGCTTTCGGGATTTATCTTTCATTTACCTATTTGGATTTTGGCTTATTGCCCTATTTAATAATGCTATTTATCGGTTTTTTTAGTGTGTATGTGTATTCTATCAAACATTCCTTTTCAAACTAGAAACTCAAACTTTAAACTTGTTTATTATGTCATATTTAGAAACTACAGAAAATGTGTACCGCGAGGCTGCATTAACCCCTGATGTTGGTTTGTGTTGTACTACCACTCCTATTTGGCAGCTACCAGGTTTAGATATTCCAAAAATAATGTTGGAAATGAACTACGGATGTGGAAGTACAGTGAACCCTAGAGATTTGGTGAACGACCCAAAAATTCTTTATGTAGGCGTTGGTGGAGGAATGGAATTATTGCAATTCGCCTATTTTTCTCGACAAAAAGGAGGTGTTGTAGGAGTTGATGTAGTGGACGAAATGCTGGAAGCAAGTCGTAAAAATTTTGTGGAAGCAGAGGCTAAAAACCCTTGGTTCAAATCAGATTTTGTAGACTTGAAAAAAGGGAATGCCTTGAATTTACCTGTAGAAGATGAAAGTATTGATGTTGCGGCACAAAACTGTTTGTTCAATATTTTCGAAGTCGAAGATTTGAAAATGGCTTTAAAAGAAATGTACCGCGTGTTAAAACCTTACGGTCGTTTGGTGCTGTCCGATCCAATCTGCGATCAGGAAATGCCGGAAAATTTAAAAAACGATGAGACCTTGAGAGCTCTGTGTTTGAGCGGTTCCTTACCTTTAGACGAATACATTAAATTGATAACCGATGCTGGATTTGGAACAGTCGAAATTCGCGCAAAACGACCTTATCGTGTTTTGAGCCCAAACTTATACGATACTCCAATGAACATCATTATCGAAAGTGTTGAGGTTTGTGCTATTAAAGACCCTATGCCAGAAGATGGTCCTTGTATTTTTACGGGTAAAGCGGCAGTGTATTATGGCAACGATGAACTTTTTGATGATGAAAAAGGACATACCCTAATGCAGAATCAGCCATTGGCTATTTGTGACAAAACAGCAGGGGCACTTGCCAATTTGAAGAGGGACGATATTTATCTTTCAGAATCAACATTCCATTATGATGGAGGAGGTTGCTGTTAAGATAAAAAACCTTTATGTAGAAAAAAAACCTTGTCTTGCACAAGGTTTTTTTATGCGTTCAGGTTAAATTTATTGTCGTTAATCTCTTTGTTTATCTAGCTTTCGTTGCTTATTTTTCTTGTTAAGGACTTGAAAGTGAATTAGTTTTGAAAATTCATACCTAGTT
>JBLHRE010000164.1:0-3821 GCA_047625765.1 Flavobacteriales bacterium | reverse complement strand
CCTCCTAGCTGATACGTATAAGGAGGCGTTCCTCCTTGAATATTGATAGTGGCTCCACCATCATTTCCATTGAAACAAGTTACATGATCTACGGTAAGAATGTAAGCAGAAATGGCTGTTGGACTCGCTACAGTAATACTATCAGTAACCGCAATTACTCCATTAGCGTCTTTCGCATAAACCACATATTTCCCTGCAGCTAAACCGGTAAAAGATGCCCCAAACTTATATGTGATTCCATCTAAGCTAAATTTATACGGTTCTGCACCACCTGTAGTAACTACCGACAATAATCCATTTGCAGACCCAAGACAAGATTCTGGCGTAACACTTGACTTAGCAACTGTCATTGGAGTTTCTTTTGTATATAGTATTTCCCCATTCCAAATTCTAGAAGAAAATGTACCTGCAAAAGGATATGCATTACCATAACCTTCCGTAATCTTAATATTATCATCTTCTACAAATACCGCTGTTGGGTTAGATCCATTGGTATAATCTACCATTTGACCTAACCCTAAAGTGGTTAAATAAAATGAAATACTATCTCCAGTATTTATAGATAAATTAACATCAATTGGAATCTCAAAAATGTCTCCGTTGGTTACATTAAAAGTTGCCTCTTCCAAAAAAGTCCAATCTGCGACACTCAAATCTGACCCAATAAAACTACCTGTTTTATAATAAATTCTAAAGGTAAAGACTCCCGTACCAACAAAATTTTGCTTAAATCGATAAATTTCAATATCATTTTTAGCAATAACAGTAAACATATTACCATTAAAATTATTCCCTCCCACTAGTGTAGTTAACAAGCTGTCTGAATACCCTAAAGCAGACTTATTTCTAGCCTGCTTACCTTTTATTTTCGTAAAAGGTTTAAACTCTAAAGGCAGTTGAGAAATGTCCATTTCTGGCCGACCCATATTATCAGGTGTCTGACTTGTAGGCTGATTATCTTTAATGTCGTGAAAAGACTGACCGTTGATGCCTTGCGAAAAACCCAATAGAATTAACAACGATGAGACTCTTAGTAGTAGTATTTTTTTCATAATGTAATGGGTGTTATTTATGACGTTAAATATATGCTTAATCTAAAAAAAATCCTACTCTTTTCAGTAATTTTAGACGGCTTTATTCAAATATACACCAAGCATTTTCATAGCTTTGAATCAGATAAAAAGATACATGGCTACAAAATCATTAAAAGCAAGAGGTAACGATTTGGTCTTACCCGTAAATCAAGTTGCTTTTTTAAGCAAAACCAATCACATTCCTTCTTTTGGATCGAAACTAAAAGAGACCAACTTGCTTCCCTTAAGACCTACAAGTCTTGACGTTATGCAAATTAATGTAGGTTATATGTGCAATCAGGTTTGTGAGCATTGTCATGTAGATGCAGGCCCAGATCGCAAAGAAATTATGCTAAAAGAAACCATGGAATATTGCCTAAAAGCAATTGACAATTCTAAGGTAAATACGGTTGACTTAACAGGAGGCGCGCCAGAAATGAACCCAAATTTTAAATGGTTTGTAGAAGAATTATCGAAACGCGATGTCAAAGTTATTGTGCGTAGCAACTTAACAATTTTAGAAGCCAACAAGAATTACAGAACCTACCCAGAATTCTTTAAAAAGCATGGAGTAGTGGTAATTGCATCATTACCTTGCTATACTGCCGAAAATGTAGACAAGCAAAGAGGCGATGGTGTTTTCAATGATTCCATAAATGCCTTAATTGCACTAAATGCTATTGGTTATGGTAAAGATGGATCTGGCTTGGAATTAAATTTAGTTTTCAATCCCATAGGGCCTTCATTACCTCCTTCTCAAGATGAATTACAAGCAGATTACAAAAGAGAATTGATGGAACATTTTGGAATCGTTTTTAATAATCTTTATACCATTACCAACTTGCCCATTAGCAGATACTTGGAATATTTAACGGCACTGGGCAAATACGAATCGTACATGGAGATTCTTGCCAACGCATACAATCCTGCAGCAGCCGAAAATGTAATGTGTAGAAATACCATTTCGGTAAGTTGGGATGGGAATTTATACGATTGCGATTTCAATCAAATGCTTGACCTAAAGGTTGAAAGCAAAGCACCTCAGCACATCAAAGACTTTGCTTTGGCACCATTAGAAAACCGAAATATTATCATCAACCAACACTGTTATGGCTGTACTGCAGGAGCAGGGTCTTCTTGCCAAGGAGCGGTGATTTAGTTGAATTTTGAATAGTTGAAATTATGAAAACGGCATAACCACTAAACTTCCTAACCGCTAAACTTCTCAACAAAAACAATGGATAATGTAATTTAAAAATTCTGGATTTCTCTTCGACTCCGCTCAGAGTGACATTCAGAATTGCAAAACACCAAGCCTATAAACCATTTCAGAGAGTTAAACTAAAAAATAATAAATGCCCCGTAAATCAGAAATGCTACTTATGACTTTTGTCAAAAACCCGGAATTGGGAAAGGCAAAAACGCGCCTAGCCAAAACAATTGGACAAGGCAAAGCATTGGAAGTTTACAAAGCATTATTATCTCACACTTGCAGTATTGTAGCCGATTTGAAAGTGGATAAAATAGTATTCTATGCCGATAAAATCTGTTACGATGACATCTGGTCTAGCAATATTTTTAAAAAAGATTTACAAGCAGGTGGTGATTTAGGTGAGCGCATGTCTGGCGCTTTCGAAACGGCATTTGAATTGGGCTATAAAAAGGTGATTATTATTGGTAGCGACTGTTACGACATCAACCAAGAAATAATATTAGAAGGATTTTCGGAATTAGACAATAAGGATGTCATTATAGGCCCGGCATTGGACGGAGGATACTACCTCCTTGGAATGAAAAAATTGTACAAAGAAATTTTCATTGACAAATCCTGGAGCACCAATGACCTAATGAAAGAAACCTTAGCAACTCTCGAAAACTTAGATTTGAGCTATAATTTATTGACTCCCCTATCGGATGTAGATATCGAAGAAGATTTAAAAGGAGAATTGCTTTCTATAGTGAAGAATTAATTTTCTTTGCGACAAATTACACAACAAATAGCACACACCATGATTCAACAGATTCAAGAAGCTTCTGATTTTATTTCAGCACAAGGGGTTAATGCTCCAGAAATAGGAATTGTATTAGGGACAGGATTAGGTCAATTAACAGAACATATAGAAATCGAGGTAGAAATCAACTATAGCGATATCCCTCATTTCCCAATTGCTACTGTTGAATCGCATTCTGGCAAATTGGTTTTTGGAACATTAGAAGGGAAAAAGGTTTTGTGTATGCAAGGTCGTTTTCATTATTACGAAGGCTATACCATGCAACAGGTTACTTTTCCTATTCGTGTAATGAAAGCATTGGGGGTTTCAAGGCTGCTATTATCAAATGCTTCGGGCGCTATGAATCTTGATTTCAAAAAAGGAAGTTTGATGCTTCTGGACGATCATATCAATTTGCAACCAGAAAATCCTTTGGTTGGCGAAAATTATGATGCATTAGGACCTCGTTTTCCAGACATGAGCGCTCCCTATAATGCCCAATTAAATAGCGCACTCGAAAATGCTGCCAAAGCAGAAGGTATTCTTTTAAACAAAGGTGTATATGTTGCCGTAACTGGCCCCAATCTTGAAACGAGGGCAGAATATCGTTTCTTAAAAAATATTGGAGCCGACATCGTTGGCATGTCTACAGTGCCAGAGGTTATTGTTGCAAACCATGCAGGAATTCCTTGCGCTTGCATATCTGTAATTACGGATGAATGCGACCCAGAAAATTTAGCCCCGGTAGATATTGCGG
>JBLHRE010000163.1:0-3821 GCA_047625765.1 Flavobacteriales bacterium | reverse complement strand
CCTATGCCTTTGGTTCAAATCACATTGCTCAAGTTATTATTAACGGAAAAGTTTGGTCATGATTCGTTGGATAAATTTTCAATCAAAAGAATTAGCAGATTGGTTTAAACCAAGAGCTGGAGAACAAAAAATAGGTCAAACCGTTGGTTGCGGAGACTTTACAGAGAGCCCTGCTCGGTTTGTTTTGGTGGCCGTTTCCGAAGATATTGGCATACAAGGGAATTTAGGACGAGCAGGAGCAAAAGATGCTTGGAAATCGATTTTTGCAGCATTCCTAAACATGCAAGACAATCGGTTTTTAAAAGGCGAAGACATTCACCTTGCCGGAGTTCTTGACATCAATACCGATTTAGAATTATTAGATAGCCTAAGGTCATTTACATCTAAAATTGACGAGGCCCTTTTTCCAATCATTCAAAAAATAAGAAGCTTAAACAAAATACCAATTGTAATTGGTGGTGGCCATAACAATGCTTTCCCTTGTTTAAAAGGTTGTTCATTAGCTTCTGGCAAAGGATTGCAAGCCTTAAATATAGATCCACACGCAGATTTCAGAGCATTAGAAGGAAGGCATAGTGGTAATGGATTTAGTTATGCCATGAACGAGAAATTTCTTAGCAAGTATTTCATTTACGGATTGCATCAGTCCTACAATTCAGAAGTTATGCTCTCAGAAATGGAATCGACTGGGAAAATAGGATGGAATTATTTTGATGAAATTTATGTTCAAGAAAAACTAAGCGAAGACAAAGCAAAAGAACAAGCCCTAGCATATTTAGGAAATTCCCCTACTGGCATAGAGCTAGATATAGACAGCATTGTGCTTGCCCCTAGCAGTGCAATCACCTGCTCAGGGCTTAGCCCAAATCAAGCAAGAAAATTGTTATTCTTTTTTAGCAATAGACTGAATTCTGTCTATCTTCATTTACCAGAGTTAGCTCCTAAATTGGCCCCTAAAAAACAGCAAGCTGCTTGGGCAAAACTGGGCGCATATCTTATTAGCGATTTTATAAAAGCAAAAATGGATTCATGGAAGCATTAATAGAATGTATCCCAAACTTTTCTGAAGGAAATAATATAGCTACACTTAATAAAATTACCGAAGCTATTGAGTCGGTAGAAGGTGTAATGTTACTGCACAGAGATATTGGAAAAGCTGCGAACAGAACTGTATTCACTTTTGCGGGTAAACCAGAATTGGTTTTCGAAGCTGCTTTTAAAGCTATGGAAATTGCTAAATCAACTATTGATATGAGTTTCCAGCAAGGAACCCACCCACGAATTGGTGCAACCGATGTTTGTCCATTTGTACCTATGCGTGGCATCACCATGGAAGAATTAATTCCAATGGTGCATCAATTTGGTTATCGAGTAGGAGAAGAATTGGGAATCAATGGCTATTTCTACGAGGCTACCGCAAAAAGTAAAAAAAATCAAAGTCTGGCCATTGCTCGTAAAGGCAGATACGAAGGCTTGTCTAAACGTTTAAAAGAAGATGCTCCAGATTTTGGGCCTAAAGAATTCAAGGCCCAAACTGGCGCTACTCTTATTGCCGCAAGAGATTATTTAGTAGCTTTTAATGTAAACTTAGATACAAGATCGGCTACTATTGCACATGATATAGCCAAAGAAATAAGAGAAAGTGGTTATTGGGAAGAAAAAGAGGGGAAAAGAATCCACCATCCAGGAAAATTAAAGCATCTTAGGAGTATTGGCTGGTTTATAGAAGATTTTGGTAAGGCACAGGTTTCCTGCAACTTGGTCAATTTTAGAGAAACTCCTTTGCACGAAGTTTTCGATACAATTAAACAGCATGCCAATAAAAAAGGGATTCGTGTTACCGGATCAGAATTGATTGGTCTTTGTCCAACCAAAGCTTTAGCCGATACGGGTATCTATTATACCAAAGACCACAACCAAACTGCCGATGAGGCAATAAGAGCAGCAGTTGAAGTATTAGGTTTGGATGAACTGGGGGAATTTGAAGTTGAAGAACGTATTTTAGAAATAGCCATCCGTAAAAAACAATTGATAGGATAATTTATGTTTAAACAATTAAAGCGATACTATACGGCTGTTCTTCAGTTCTTCCCAATACAATTGATCCTTGTTCAGTTGAAAAAAGGCCACCTATTGCTTGTGTTTTGGATCCTGTTATATGCCTTAATTACTGGAGGTATTGCACGGAAATATGGAGGAGCCTATCTCTTTCTTAGCCCAGAATACTTAGACGATGTAAATCCACTTTCCTATTTCTTGGTTGGATTGTGTTTTGGTTTTTTCACCATGGCATTTCATATATCCTCTTACATTCATTACTCTTTTCGATTTCCGTTTTTAGCCACTTTGGCAAGACCCTTGTTTAAATTCAGTTTGAACAACTCATTGGTACCTGCCATTATAATACTGGTCTATATCAAAGAGGTTATACAATTTCAAGTTGCGTTAGATAACCTTGACTGGCTGGGCATTTTATTTATTGCTGCTAGTTTGGTTATTGGAATTATTGTTGCCATCGCATTAATTTTCACCTACTTTATGAATACCAATAAATCGTTGGTGGAAGAAAAGTTAACTGAAATTACGCCCCTGCGCTTATTGGTGAAAAAACGTACCGATTTAGATGCCTTAATGCCCGATGACCTAAATAAAGTAAAAACGTACTTAAATGGATTTTGGCATATCAATTTGGTAAGACGTACTTCCCACTACGACCAAGCTTTTATGCTTAAAACCTTACAACAACATCATAGAAATGCAGCCGTATACGCAGTAGTAGTATTTGTCTTGTTATTGCTTTTAAGTTTATTCAAAGAAAGTGGCACTGTTATGCTGCCAGCGGCTGGATCTATTCTAATTCTTTTTGCGCTCTATCTTATGATTACAGGTGCTTTGGTATCTCGTTTTAAAGGCTGGACAACAACAGTAATTATCATTGGCTTTTTGATTGTGAATGCCCTGAGTGGAGAAGGAAGACTAAGAGGTGTACATCCTGCTTATGGAATAAATTACGACACCACTCAAGCAGAATATTCTTACGATAGATTACAACAAATTACCTCTCCCGAAATTATTGAAGAGGATAAATTGGTTATGCTCGAAATTCTTGAAAAGTGGAAAGCAAAAAATATGGGTGCAGACTCCTCTTTACCTAAAATTATTTTTATTAACACCAGTGGTGGTGGATTAAGATCGGCATTGTGGACTTTTAATGTGATGCAAACAGCTGAAGAATTATCGGGAGGAGCTTTTATGTCGCAAACGCATTTTATTTCGGGATCTTCTGGAGGATTATTAGGCACCTCATTTTTTAGAGAATTGTACTTGCAAAAATCTCCACACTTATTTTCTGATAGCCTTGGAAGACATATCTCTAAAGATATTCTTAACCCCGTAGTTTTCAACTTAATAGTTAGCGACCTTTTCATCAATTTCGATCATTGGAAAGACGGAGACAGATCATACCGAAAAGACAGAGGTTTTGCTTTTGAATATAAATTCTCTGAAAATACGGGTGGTATTTTGGACAAAAGAATGCGGGATTATAGCCTTGCAGAACGCAATGCTGAAATTCCCATGACATTGATTTCTCCTACCCTTATTAATGAGGGAAGAAGATTATTGATTTCACCATTACCCATTTCTTATTTAAGTGTTTTCCAGACAGCTCCTAAAGACAGAGAGCCACAACATTTCGATGGCATTGAATTTTCTAGAATGTTTGCTGATCAAGATGCCGGCAATTTGCGTTTTTTAACTGCCCTTAGAATGAGTGCTACTTTCCCATATATTACTCCATTGGTAAAATTACCAAGCACCCC
>JBLHRE010000162.1:0-3859 GCA_047625765.1 Flavobacteriales bacterium | reverse complement strand
AACCAATAATTTTAGAGAAGACTGGGTATAAATACTATATAGAAAAAAATGCTGCAAAAAATTTGAATCTGACTTTAAGCTCTCCACAAGTTTTAACGCTTCAATTAAAAAAATTCCAATCTGGTTTACAAAGTGATTTTTCCAATCATAAATTACGCTTAGTCATTCCAGTTGACACTTTACCTCCCCTTGACATTTTTGATTTTAAAAGTCTAAAAATTAACGACTCTGTAAAGGTGTCTGGACTAATAGAAACTACAGTAAATAAAAGTGATTATCATTTATTTATTCACAAAAATGACGACACAGACCAGAAATTCATCTTTATTGACAGCCTAAAAAAAACAAACTTAAATACGTTTAAAGAAGCATGTAAAGCAATTATTACAGCTGTCGGATACATATGTGGAAATCTATATCTTGGTGAATACTATTACCAAACAATTAAAGAAGAGTCTGAAAATATAACATTAACTGAACACACTTATTACGAAGAGTTAGAAGAATCGGCTATTACCAATCATGCTCTTTTTGACCCTTTTCAGTTTAATCAATATTACAAACCAATTCAAGAAAAAAACAATCTGAAAGAAGTACCATATTCAATTTCAAAACTCTCTTTTTCAACTCTTTGCAACAAAATTTTAACTAATGGTTCCTTCTCAAGATGTTGTAGATTTATTATTGAAGGGAATCAATCGAAACAATTACTATTAAGAGCAGGTATTCTGTCCATTGCCTTGGAGACAATGACTACTATAATCTATGAAGAAAATAAAGAGAAAATTAATCCTATTGAGGACAAAAGTCTTGCTAAAGTTATCAGAGAGAGATTTCAAAGTGTAGTAAACGAATATTCTCAATTTATAACTGATTATGGACAAACAATACTATCTGCAAAGATTGCCGATATAAACAAACCAACTAATTCCAAAAAGTTATCAAAGCCGTTCGAAATCCTTGGGATAAAGTTATCTAAAGAAGATATTTCTATACTCAATCATAGAAACAAATTTTTACACGGCACATCTCCTGTATCAGAAAACGAAGAAATCGAACTTCGATTAATAATTTCAAGAATCGAACTAATGTTGAATCGTTTAATTTTAAAGTATATAGGATATTCAGGACATATAATTAATTATTATGCTTGGATTCAAAAGAATAGCAAAAGAGAAATAACGGACCACCCATTCAAAATAATATAAAAACTGCCCACAACAAGGGCTATGAATCATGCTAGGGTGGTGAGTAACTAAAGTTTGTCGCTTCGAATGTCGCACAATTCATAGCCGAGCCGTTCATGCCAAAAAAAGTCATCTCCTTTGACACAGTTTCCAACCTGTGCCTTCAAACAATAAAACAGCTATGGAGCTTCCGAATCATTTCGAAATGACAATCATGATGTGGTCATGGCTCTAATCTATATGCGCAGCTATGTTCTTTTAATTAAGCCTTCAATCGCTCAATCATCTTCGGAATATCTTTCAAGTCATCGCTAGCATAAAACATTACTTTGTAGCCCAGCTCCTCTACTTCTTGTTGCATGCGGAGTTCACGGAAATAGGCTTCGCCATGTTCGTGTTCTTCCCAACGGGCAAACAACATCGTATTTAATGCAGGAACAAAATAGTCTGCCACATAAATAAGTACGGGCTGAGCGATATAGGCCAATTCGAATTGCTGGGTCAAGGCATTGGTAAGCTCCGTACGGTCTTTGTTCATTTTTAGGATATACTGCCCTGCCTCCCACAAAGAAGATTTGTAAAAAACCACCGCATTATCAATTTTTAGCTCCAAAACGTACTGTTTTTAAGGTCAATAAATTCATGGCATTGGCTCCTAAACCATGCACATAGTTTTGGGTAAAACGCAATACTTGGTCGTAATACAAAGGAACCATAGGTGCATCGTTAATTAATATACGTTCCATTTCTTGGTACAAGCCATACCTTACAGAATCGTTGGTTATGCTTATGGCTTTCTCGTACAGGGCATCGTACAGGGTATTTTTATAATGCGTGTAATTGGGGCCATTGGGAGCAAAGTTTTTGCTGTAAAACAAGGCCAAGTAATTTTCTGCATCCGGATAATCTGCAATCCAGCTGGCTCTAAAAAACGAAGCCTTAGAGGTAGCAACCATTTGTCTTAATGTAGCAGGTGGGTTTACCTCTACTTCTACCGGTATGCCAAACGAGTTTAAAGAAGACTGTATGTACTCGCAGATATCTAAATACGAACTGTTGGTGCTTAGTTTTATTGGAGCCAAGCCTTTCCCATTTGGGAACCCTGCCAGGTTTAGATAATACCTTACAGAATCGGGAGCAAAGAAATAACCCTTTACCTTTTCTGCATCGAACGATGGCAAGCCCTTGGGGCTAAAACCAGAATTGGCGGCTGTCCCAATATTATTCCTCAGGTATTGCATCATTTTTTTTCTATCGAAACCATAGTTAATCGCCTTTCGGATTGCGCGGTTGTTAACAGAATTTTCTCGCCCTTCTTCTACCATAAAACCCAAATACTCGGTGTTTAAATACGGCAGGCTATGGAGTTGTATTTTATCTCGGTACTTTGTTTGTAGGCTACCATCTTGTGCCAGAACCTCGTCTTTGTAACTGGCATCTAAACCCGATATAAACTCCAAATTTCCTTTTATAAATTCTAGAAAGGCCGTTTGCTTGTCTTGTATAAAGTTAACGGCAATAGCATCTAAATGGGGCAATTGTTTGCCCTCTTGATACTCGAAATAATTCCCGTTTTTTCTTAGCACTAGCTTCACCCCTTCTTTCCAATACGTAAATTTAAAGGGCCCAGTACCTATGGGTTTCCTCCCAAAATTAGCGCCTTCAAATGCCACCACTTCGGCTGGTACCACTGCGCAATAGGTCATAGATAACAAACCCAAAAAGGGAGGAAATTCCTGATGCAGTTGAATGGATAATGTCTGATTATTTATTGCGATAATAGAATCTACATTTGCAAGCACCCAAGAGCCTGGTGCAGCCAATTCTGGCTTTCGTAAGCGCTCTAGGCTATACACAAAATCTGCTGCGCTAACATTTCTTGTGCTGTCTTTACCCAAGGCTTGGTGTTTGTGAAATTGTACTGCTGGATTTAGATGGAAAGTATAGGTAGTACCATCTTCCGAAATATCCCAAGCCTTAGCAATGCAAGGCTCTATTTCCAATTTATCGTTAAGCTGTACCAAGCCATTAAACAATTGATGGCTGGCCCAAATATTGGCCTGGTTTTTCGCGAAAGCGGGATCTAAACTAGTTATGGTCGATACTTCGTTGTAACGAAAAATATCTAAGTCCTTGTTAGAAATACGATCGGAACATCCCAAGAGCATTCCAATTCCAAATAATATAATCAGTCGATACATAACAACAATAATACAACAGTTTGATTTTGGAAAACAGTCTTTGACTCCCCTTTATCGCATAAAAAAACGGCTCAAGGAAATCCTCAAGCCGTTTGAATACCTATAGACTCTTTTAATATTTTAAAAAGCGTTTGGTTACCCGCTTTCCATCAATATTAATATTTACAAAGTAAACGCCCATATCCATATTGCTAATATCCATTTGGGTTTTGGTAGTATTAGACAATTCGAATTTAGACCATACCACACTACCCAAGCTATTGGTTATTTCTATAGATACCAAAGCGCTATTGATTGCCCAATTGATAGTGATTACATCCTTAGAGGGGTTTGGAAATAAACGAATATTCAACTCTTTTATGGACTCATCTAAACCAATTGTAGATCTAAAAACGGCAACATAATCTGCCGAATCGGTGACATTAAAGGTATAGTCTGCGTAGTTACTCACAATCTGACCTGATGCTGTGG
>JBLHRE010000161.1:0-3944 GCA_047625765.1 Flavobacteriales bacterium | reverse complement strand
GCTGTTGGTTTTTGGCGAAAGTGCCATAATCATCAAATGTGTATGAGATAATAGTTTCTGCGGCTAGTGGAGCAAATGAGGCTATGGTATTGGTCCGGGGTCCGGTATTCTTGAATAAGTTGGTAAAGTGTTTTAAGGAATCATTTGCCATACTGATTCCTGTAAAGTTCAAATGATCCTGTGCAATATCTAAGTCTAGGTTGATCCAATTAGAGAAGTTGGAAATACTGTAACTCGAATTTTCTTTGAGTATAGTATTAAAAAGGGCATTACTATTTTTGGTGTTCAGGAAAAGGGTAGCTGATTTCTTGGTATTAGATATTTTATAAAGTTCCTTAAAGCTTAAATTTATGGAAGGTTCTAATGTATTTCGGATGCTATTTTCCAATAATAGGCGGGAAGAACTGATGATGGTGGTTTGGTCAATGGTCGTAGTAAAAAAAGCAACTTCTTCAAGGGAGTATTTTTTGATACTGTTATTTTCATAGGTAAAAGTTTCTTCTGACTTATTTTTAATGCCATCAAAGTTATAGAGTCCATCCGCAGTAGACACAATAAAAAGATATTCAAAATTTTCTTTTCCCAATTCGGAGAAAACCAATAGACTCTCCGATTTGGGATTCAGGTATTGAATATTTTTTATAGTCTCAAAAACATTCTTATAAATAGTATTGGTTTTAAGGAGGGATAAAAATTCATTGTTCTTTAATTCGCTTTTAAGGCCAGGCAGATGATTGATCTTAATTACTAAAGAAGCGTCTTTGGGTACAAAATCCAATAAAGAAGTTGAGGTGTTTTTCTTTTCAGTACAGCTAAAGAAGAGTAATGCTATGATCAATAATATTTTATAGGTCATATAGGTGCTTTTCAGCAAATTTATAATTTTAAACTTCAATTTTGAGTTGTTCTGGTAATTGTCTGAAACTTTTCCTATGGTATTTGGTAATCCCATATTTTCTAATGGCTTCTCTGTGTTCCTTTGTGGGGTATCCTTTATTTTTAATCCAATTGTACATGGGGAATTCTTCATGCAGTTTTTCCATATAGGCATCTCTATGGGTTTTGGCGAGTACGGAAGCTGCTGCAATGCTGGTATAGGTGCTATCGCCTCTTATGATGCATTTATGGGGTATTTGTTCAAAAGGTTTAAATCGGTTCCCATCTACCATAATACAAGAAGGTAATTTGCTTAGTTGGGCAATAGATTTGTGCATAGCTAAAATAGAAGCGTTCAGGATATTTATGTTGTCAATTTCTTGGGGGGAAATATGGAATACGCCAAATGTTAAGGATTCTTGCTCAAGAATAGGCCGCAGGAGGTTACGCCTCTTTTCGGATACTATCTTGGAATCGTTCAAATGTTTGTGATAAAAACCTTCAGGTAAGATAATAGCGGCCGCGGTCACAGGTCCAGCAAGACATCCTCTTCCCGCTTCATCGGTTCCTACTTCGTTATAAAGACTGCGAATTAGCATTATTTTTTATTTAATGATAATGAAAAAACAAAACTGTTTATTTTTTTCAAAATAAACCTAAACAAAACGTGTTAATTTTATGCATATAACTACGAAAAATTGTCATTATATTAAATAATTGATAATTATTTCTCTTTTTTTAACAAATCCAGATCTGTCTTTGTATTTATTTTTGGATAATTAACTAATAATTATCATTTTTACGGCTGACTAATTCAAAAATACAATTAAATGAAATCAAAGTTAACTTGGATTTTAACATCATTCATGGTGTTAAACATGAGTTTTTCCTTTGCACAAGGAAAAACTATTACAGGTAATGTGACAGACCAAGAAGGTGTGCCATTGCCTGGTGTGTCCGTTGTGGTGGTAGGAACTGCTTCAGGGACACAAACAGATTTTGATGGTAATTACGCCATCAAGGCCAACAGTAATCAAGTGTTACGATTCAGTTATATCGGGCAAAAGACTACTGATAGAAACGTTGGGGCTAATAATGTCATTAATGTTTCAATGGAAGATGATGCTCAGGCATTGGAAGAAGTGGTGGTACAGGGGTACAGAACTTCTACTAAAGAGAAATCTAGTATTGCTTCGGTTACCATAAGTGCAGAGACAATTGAAAACAGGCCTAATGCGAGTTTCGTTCAAACTCTTTCTGGTCAAGTAGCTGGTCTTAACATAACAACTGCTAGTGGACAACCAGGTGCAGCATCCAATATTAACTTAAGGGGGGTTACTTCTATTAACGGAAATACACAGCCTTTATTCATTATTGACGGTGCTCCTGTAGATGAAAGCAATTTTAGGAGTTTAAATTCACAGGATATCGCTTCTATATCAGTATTAAAAGATGCTGGTGCAACTGCCATTTATGGAAACAGAGGTGCTAATGGTGTTGTGATCATTAAAACTCGTCAAGGAGGATACAATTCTGCTTTAAAAGTTAATTATACTGGAATTCAGAGTTTCGGAACGTTGCAAGACAACGATTATAAATTAATGAATTCTCAGCAGTTACTAGGTCTGCAAAAAGAAAGAGGCAGAGGATTAGGTGCAGGTTTAACAGATGCAGAAATAGGTGCTTATACAACTACTGATTGGGCTAATTTCTTCTTCAAGACAGGTTTAACTCAAAACCATACCGTTTCTTTGAGCAGCGGTAGTGCAAACGCTTCACAATTTACATCCTTCGGTTATTTTGATCAAGAGGGAATTCTTAAAAATTCTGGACTAAAAAGGTTCAACATTAGAAATAACACTCAGGGGAAGTCTGATAACGATAAATTTAACTACAGCACTAATTTATCTATCAACTATTCCACCTCTGATGAGCCAAATAGTATAGGAACTGGTGGTATTAACCAAAATTACGTCTTGGGTGCTTATCAATCCGTACCTTATATTTCCCCAGAGGATTATACTACCGGGGAGGCTTTATTATCTCCCTTAAGTTTTACAAACACGCCTCTTTTCTTAATTGACAAGTTAAGGACATTTACAAGAAAAGAAGAAGAGGTTAAATTAATTGGAAGTTTAACCGCAGGATACAAACTTACCCCGCAGTTATCTGCCAATATGGTTATGAGTGCTGATTATCAAAATGAGATTAGAACCTCTAGTACGGCATCGGATTCTTTTAATTCTTTATTGTTTGGAGGCGACGCTAATCCAATAGCTGGTTCACAAAATCAGCAATCAACTAGAGTATTTACATTCAACCAGGTTACCTCATTAAACTACAACAATACGTGGGGAAAACATACATTGGATGCAGGTGTGTTTACAGAGTACTTTAAAGCTCATTTGAGAACTTTTGGCTATAATGCACAAGGGTTAGATCCTAAAACATTTTCTCCAGGAGACGGTTCTGGTTTTATTGATGATTTAGGTACAAATGATTTCTATATAGATTTCGCCAATGCCAATATTCAAAATGCAGGTCTGTTTTCGTACTTTACGCAAGCCGATTATGATTTTGATGGGAAATATGGTTTTACAGGTACGGTTAGAAGGGATGCTTCTTATAGGTTTGCTGGTAGTAATCGTTGGGCTACTTTTTATTCCGTTGCAGGAAGATGGAATATTAGTAATGAGGCGTTCATGGATAACTCTGTATTTGATGTGTTAAAAATTCGTGCATCATATGGTACTGCAGGTAACCAAAACATTAATGGTGGTGGTAACTTTGCTTCTCCAGATTTAACCCAAAATTTCTTTGCCACAGGCGGAGGATATGCTGGTCAGAATTCTATATTCCTTTCTCAGATTGGAAATACTACATTGAAATGGGAGACTGTAACACAATCTAACGTTGGTCTGGATTTTGAATTGTTCAACAGAAGATTAAGAGGTTCTGTAGATGGTTATATTAAGGAAACAAGTGATTTATTTCAAAGTACACCCGTTTCGGCCATTAACGCAGTAACTAACTTGGATGCCAACACTGGAACTATAAAAAACACAGGT
>JBLHRE010000160.1:0-3997 GCA_047625765.1 Flavobacteriales bacterium | reverse complement strand
AGCTTTAACAATCTAAATTGTCATCGAAACGTGAGAAATCAGTAACAGAGCTGGTAAAGGGTCCCGCCCTTTCTAATGGTCGAAATCCGTGGCTTGCTGGTAATACCGAGGCTATTCCATCTGAACCATTATCATTAAAGAATTCATCCGGAATTTTGTCAGTTGGTTTCCAGTCTGGTAAGGGTATGTACTTTGTGCCACCTCTGCTCAGAATGTATTGCTCCATTCCTGCGATATAGGCTCTATGCCAAGTTAGAAATCGCTCGTCATAGCTATGCCAATTGGCTGATGAGCCTCCAAAATTGGAATGGATACCTACTTTGGTGTATTGATAAACAGAAGTGTTGCTGAATGTAGAGTTGTCAATTTCTGATCTTAGGTAGTCCATCATCAGATTTCGCAGCTCTATTCTTTCAGCAGAGGTGAAACTGGTAATGTTCGGCCGCCTACCACCACACTGGGCAAATAGAGGGTTTGATAAAAGGCATAATAAGCCTGCGGTCACCCAAAGGGTGAGATTCTTTTTTTTCATAAAGTTGGGTTTAATTATTAATAAAAAAAAATGATTACATGTTGGTTGATTAGTACTTCATTAGAGGTATAAACTGTTGTCCATTACTAAGAATATAGAATCCTTTGGATTGGGATGACACATCATATTTCATTCGTGTGTATTGCATTAAGTCCCATTTGCTTACTTTTTCTCCGATCATATTTACAAGAGCCAAATCCATTTTTTCATCGGTGTTATTTTCGATGAACAAATGATTTTGAAAGGGGTTAGGGTAACTGATGAAATGTGGCTCATTGTTTTGATCGAGCAACCCTTGAGTATGGTCGGTAGTGTCTAGCTTTAAATTATCTATAAAGAAATACATGCAATTGAGACATTGCTGCGTGTCTTGTGAGCCCCCAGACCCTTTAAGGCTTATTGAAATAATGACAGAATCAGGAATGGTATTTTCATTCGTGTAGCTAATAGGAAAGCTAAAGTCTTGGTACGTACTATCGGTTTCTAATAAGGTGATCTGACCATGTCCTATGGTGTCTCTGATGTCCAAGGAGTCGTTGTATTTCGTAAGGGTAATGCTTACAAAGCCACGTAAAGAATCAATAGTAGTGCCTAGGAGATTTATTTTATAATCCCCACTAAAAGTTTTAGGTCGGAAGTTAATTGTGGTACCACAATTATAACATGCATTGGGTCGTAAGGAACCAGTGGGGCCTGAAGCGATATAGTCATCATGCGTACCATACCAGTTGTTTAAGACGATTGCATAATCCCCATCCGTAGCATCGGTTGTTTGAACAGAAAGGCCGCCATATTTAATCCAATTATCGAGAATGCCCTTTTTTGCATCCTGGATGGAATAGTTTCCTTCCTCTCCAATTGTGGAGTTGAACATGGAAGAATCATCCCAATTTTCAAAACTTAAGTTTAAATGTGCTGTTTCCTGTGCCCTGGAAGTAATGGAAGTAAGACTTATGATAAGGGCGATTAACGTAATTTTTTGGAGCATTAAGCTGGGGTTTTAATGTTTAGGATCAGCAATGTATAGATTTATAGCTTACAAATAGCCGGCATTCATTTTTTTTTGGTATTCCTTACGCTGGATACTCTATAGGAATTGGGTCAGTATGCATTCTAACACTACTTATTATTGAAATACGAAAAGGTTTTTCATATAATCTTTAGGGCTAGAAATCCCATCGTCTTTACATTCGTCCGACACCTATAAATCGTCTTCCATTGGTTTTGTAGAAGTACCATTTAATTTAGCCTAGTAATTTGAAATAAATAATACGGTTCCTGCAAATCCGTAGCATATATGACCCTGCTCAGCGGGATATTTCTCGTTGATTTTAACGGCATTTCCACCGTATTTTATGGCTGGTTTTTGTTGGCTTCTAAGACAGCATTTTTAGAACAATCTTCCATATCAAAATTGGCCATAAACTCGATTCTTCTTATTTCTATAGCGCTAGAAGGGATGGGTTTGTTCTTTGCAATAATCTTAATATTCCTGGTGTTATTCTCATTGGCAATATCATCCAGAGCATAGGTATTGTAACATGAGAATGTAAGTAGGGCAAGTAATAATTTTAGCAGAGTTTAATGTCGTCTTGGTGCTGGGTTATTGGCTGCATTTTTTTTGCACTCATCGAAACTACCAAAGCGAAAACTCATACCAATGGTAGTGTCATATCTTCCCATTCGTAAGGCTGGTACATTATAGCTAGCGTCTTCATTTGTTATTGTCCCATTGACCAAATAAGAACGTGGAGCCGAAATATTTGCGGTAATAAAAAAACCACCAATTAATTTGGTTTCAAATCCTTTTTCCAAGGCTCATAGTCGGCAGGTGTTCTTGTAGATAAATAACCAACTCCAAAATTAACTGCAACTCTAGATGTCCCAATAAGTAAAGTGTCTTTAATGTTTCCAAAATGGTCATCCATCTTTACGGGCTCTAATGTTCCTGTACTAACTTCAGAAACAAGCGGTGATTGTTGCTTTTTATTTTTTTTGGGCTCCATAAAAAGTATTTCCCCTTGAAAGCCATAACAATTGTTTGTGTCGGATTTTGCGACCTCATTGATGATTTTAATTGTATTTCCACCAAGTTGAGCTGCCAGTTTCTTGGCCTCTTCTAATATATTTGACTTGGTGCAGTTCTGAATATATCGGGTGTCCGAAAAATCGATTACCTGAATAAATTTTGCTTTGGAAGGAAAAGGCTTGTCGATTGCAATAATAAAAACCTCGCTAGATTTTATAGGCGCTGCCGATTTCCCTCTTTGGGCAAAGGAGGCTTTAACACTAAATGAAAGAAGAATAAGACATACTAGTTTAATTCTAAAGGCTATAGAGTAAAGGCTTAGAGGGTTTAATAAAATGGATAGCGAAAATAGCTATTTTCTTTTTGTTAATTGAGCTTATAAATAGGGAAATCAATAGCTTTGGCAATTGTAAAGAATTAGGTATTATGTTGAATGTTTCTGGGAATATTATTGAAGAAAATGCTTTTGAAATAGCTTCTACTAACCGTGCTTTTCGCTTTGGCGATGGTTTGTTCGAAACCATGAAGTACAATGGAGAGAAGCTACTGTTTTTAGAAGACCATTATTTCCGTTTGATGGGAGGGATGCGTGTCTTGCGCATGGAGATTCCCATGGAATTTACCCCTGAATTCTTTGAGGGCGAAATCTTAAAAACAATAGATGCTAATAACTTACAAGATGCGCCAGCGCGCATTCGTTTTTCTGTGTTTAGAAAAGGCGAAGGCCTGTACTCGCCAGAAACCAATGATGTTGACTTTTGGATAGAAGCTACGCCCTTAGAAGGTGCAGCCTACGTCCTGAACGAAATAGGCTTGGAGGTTGATTTATTTACAGATCATCCAAAACCAGGAACAACGCTTTCTAATGTGAAAAGCAACTCTTGTTTTGTTTCGATTTTGGCAGGGGTTTTCAAAAAAGAAAACAATTTAGACGACTGTTTGCTCATCAATCAAAACCACCAATTGGTAGAAGGTATTAGTTCTAACTTATTCTTTATACAGGGTAAAAAAATATTGACACCTACTTTAAAATCGGGTTGTGTAAAAGGTGTAATGCGTAGAATTATTCTCGACAATGCTGCAAACTGGGGGTACGAAGTAGAAGAAGGTGTTTATATGCCTTTCGAGCTGATGAAGTCTGATGGGGTGTTTTTAGCCAATACCATCAAAGGGATTCAATGGATAGGTAAGTACAAAAAGAAAACTTTCGAGAAAACGGCTGTTGCTGCGATTTTTGAGAAACTGAATGAAAGTTTAGAAGCATAAAAAAAGGAGCCAATTGGCTCCTTTTTAAATTATACGAAAGGCATATTTATAATCCTTTTGCAACTGCTGCTATAGTCGCATCCAATTGTTCGTAAGTATGCGAATGCGAAATAAACAAAGTCTCGAAGGCAGAGGGAGCCAAATACACGCCATTGTCGAAGCAAGCATGG
>JBLHRE010000159.1:0-4059 GCA_047625765.1 Flavobacteriales bacterium | reverse complement strand
TGGAGCATTAGAGGACCCTTATATCAATAATAAGGTAATTGATGTATTGGAGGGTACATTTCCAGCTCTTACTACTAGAAGTAACACTTAAAAGACCATAAATCGATAAACCAGAACAAAACCAACACCTCTAAAATGAAAAAGCCTCTTAAACACATTGCTTAAGAGGCTTTTTTGTGGAGTCGGAGGGAGTCGAACCCTCGTCCAAACAAGGAATACATAAATTTTCTACATGTTTATTGTATATTTATTTTCGAGGTAGTCCCGGGATACACAAACCAAGATTTACCCTTATTCTCATGAATTTCGCTTTGGTATTGAGATCCTTTCCGCTGCTAGTATCGTTTAGTGATGTTTCAGTAGTGAAGGTACGGTACCAACCTCCTCAAGAAACAAAAGCAATCTAAACCTAGTTTAGGCTGCTAAAGCGTAGTTATTTTCGCCAATTAAAAAAATTTGTCATCTGATATTTACGAGCCAAATAACAATGCTCGACATGCTTATCTACACACCGCACTTGCTGTCGATAGCCATTTCGACCCCAGGTGTTTATATTGCAAAGGTAATTATTAATGCCGCAATACCTCAGTAAGGTGTAATATTATAAGTTTATCTCAAAATTGTATAAAATCCACTACTGGTATTAGTCGTATATTTGTATTCAATGAAAAAGATAACATCCATATTGTTAGCATTTACCCTATTGTTCTCGAATGTTGGGTTTGCCATAAACACTCATTATTGTGGGGGTTATGCAGTTGGTAGTTCATTTAGTGTCGGAGTTTCAGATTTGGATTGTGGTATGCCTGCAATGGAAGCTACTTGCGAAATGAAAACATCAAATTATGAAGGGATTGATGCAGCACCTTGCTGTCAGAACACCCATCAGATATTACAATTGGAGGATGATGTTAAGGTTTCTTCGGAATTGCAGGTTCCAACGCTTAAGTTCTTAGCGGTTTTTTATTCTTTAGTATTACGTGTAAATCCACCTGCGCTTATCAATAAAATTGCACACTTCAATTTTATACCTCCCTTACCCAAATCTAACACTCAGATTAGGTTTCAAACCTTTCTTATTTAGAATAACACCCTGATTTAATCCTTGTCAAGTCAAGGATTAAGTGGACATCTACGTCCAAGAAATTTTATTCATAAAATTTATCAGTGTTATGTTAAATAAAGCAATCAAGTATTTTCTTGAAAACAAATTAGTAACCGTCCTGCTTTTATTAGGATTTGTTAGCTGGGGAATTGTAACAGCTCCCTTTGGATGGAAGGTTGGCGCTTTGCCTTCTGACCCTGTGCCTGTTGATGCTATACCAGATATTGGGGAAAATCAGCAAATTGTTTTTACCCAATGGCCGGGTAGATCTCCTCAAGATATAGAGGATCAAATATCCTATCCCTTAACAACTTATCTATTAGGAATTCCGGGTGTAAAATCAATTCGTAGCTCCTCCATTTTCGGTTTTTCTTCTATCTATATCATCTTTGATGAAGACATAGAATTTTACTGGTCGCGTTCGCGAATTTTGGAAAAATTAGGCTCACTACCCACTGGTTTATTGCCGGCAGAGGCGCAACCAGCTTTAGGACCAGATGCCACAGCACTTGGGCAGGTTTACTGGT
Organism: Flavobacteriales bacterium; assembly: GCA_047625765.1. Lineage (GTDB taxonomy): Bacteria > Bacteroidota > Bacteroidia > Flavobacteriales > JBLHRE01 > JBLHRE01. The sequence goes on along the minus strand of JBLHRE010000159.1, from coordinate 2,427 downwards.
ACACTATCGAGGGAAGAGACCCTGAAGGAAATCCTACAGGAGGTTGGGATTTGCATGAGATTAGAACGGTACAGGATTTTTATGTGAAGTATGGTTTAAACGCAACCAAAGGCGTTTCAGAGGTGGCTTCTATTGGTGGGTATATTCAGGAATATCAAATTGATGTAAACCCAGATGCATTAAAGGCATACAATATTCCATTGCACGCAGTAATGCGAGCAGTTAAAAACGCGAACAAAGATGTAGGAGCCAAAACTATTGAGATAAATCAAGCTGAATATTTGGTGCGAGGATTGGGTTATATCAAAAGCATTACTGATATCGAAAAAGCGGTGGTTGCGGTTCAAGACAATGTTCCAATTACCATTAAAGACATTGCGGTTGTTGCATTAGGGCCAGCATCTAGAAGAGGGCTTTTGGATAAAGGTGGTGCTGAGGTTGTTGGTGGAGTTGTTGTAGCACGATATGGTGCAAATCCATTACAGGTCATTAATAGTCTTAAGGAAAAGATAAAAGAGATTTCGGCAGGACTACCAAAGAAAACATTAGCAAATGGTGTCGTAAGTCAGTTGACTATTGTTCCGTTTTACGATAGGTCTACTCTTATAAATGAAACACTGGGCACTTTAGAGGAAGCACTATCCTTAGAGCTTTTGATTACCCTTTTGGTCGTTATTGTAATGGTGGGCAACCTTAGAGCTTCAATGTTAATTTCCAGTTTGCTACCCATTTCTATTTTAATGGTTTTTATCGCCATGCGATATTTCGGAGTTGATGCAAATATTGTAGCCCTATCGGGTATTGCAATTGCTATTGGTACCATGGTCGATCTCGGGATAATCCTCTCTGAAAACATTATAAAACATACAGAGGAGGCGCCAGCTGGTCAGAAATTAATTACCACTATTTATAACGGAGCTGCTGAAGTCTCTACAGCAATATTAACCGCTGTTTCAACCACTATTGTATCCTTCATCCCTGTGTTTACTCTGCAGGCGGCAGAAGGGAAATTGTTTGGGCCATTGGCTTTCACCAAAACCTTTGCATTAATAGCGGCTTTGCTCGTTTCCTTATTTATTATGCCAACATTGGCACACTGGTTTTTCGGGATCAAGATAAAATCAACTAGAATTAAGAGTTTTGTGAAGTATGTCTTGGCTGCAATAGGTCTTGCGGCAATTATCATGGGCTATTTATGGTCTGGCGTATTGCTAAGTCTTTTTGCCGCTATTGCCTTTGCCAAAGAGAATGTTTCAAAAAAGGACATAATATTGGCCAAGTGGCCTGCTAAGCTTTTTAAAAATGCGGAGTTGATTTTGGTCTTGTTAGGAGTGGTTTGGTTGTTGGCGAAATATTGGCTGCCATTAGGACCAAGTCAATCTTTGCTTGTTAACTTCTTGTTTGTTAGTACTCTGGTAGGACTGATACTTGGATTCTTCATGTTCTTAGAAAGTCGATACAAGAGGGTATTGAAATGGTGTTTGGACAATAAAAAGAAGTTCCTAATAATTCCATCAGTGCTGATTTTGTTCGCACTTACTATTTGGATGGGCTTTAATAGCATTTTCGGCTTTGTTGGAACAGGATTGGAGAAGGTTGGCTTAGACTTCAATAAGACCAAATTTTGGTCTGTAATGACCCATGAGTTTCCAGGAATAGGTAAAGAGTTTATGCCTTCTTTAGACGAGGGGAGCTTTCTACTAATGCCTACTACAATGCCACATTCTGGTTTTACATTCAACAAAAAAGTCATTAGTCAGTTAGACATGATGTTGACGAATATTCCTGAAGTGGATTTAAGCGTAGGTAAAATGGGTAGAGCAGAATCTGCTTTAGATCCAGCTCCAATATCTATGTTCGAAAATGTAATCAACTACCATCCAGAATATGCGCTAAATGCCAAAGGACATAGACAAGCTTTTAAGGTTAACGATGATGGAGATTTTGCACTAAAATCGGGTGTTGTTTTGTCGAATAAGGAAGGTGTTGAGCAAGGGGTTTCAAGTTCAGAACTGATTCCAGATACCGATGGGATGTATTATAGAAATTGGCGAGATCACATTCATTCTCCTGATGATATTTGGAATGAAATTCTAAAAGTTACCAAAATACCGGGGCTTACTTCTGCACCAAAATTACAACCCATAAAAACAAGGTTGGTAATGTTGCAAACAGGAATGAGAGCTCCTATGGGTATTAAGGTTTATGGCCCCGATTTAAAAACAATTGAAGCCTTTGGTCTACAATTAGAAGCCGTATTGAAATCTGTTCCTTCTGTTAAATCTGAAGCTGTTTTTGCGGATAGAATTGTGGGTAAGCCTTATTTACATTTGAATATAAATAGAGATAATATTGCCCGTTTTGGATTAAGCGTTGCCGATGTGCAACAAACTATTGAAACTGCGATAGGAGGAATGAAAATCACCT
>JBLHRE010000158.1:0-4083 GCA_047625765.1 Flavobacteriales bacterium | reverse complement strand
CTCGGCATATTCTTTTAAGACCCAATCAAATCTACCTGAATGATCTACCGGGCAAGCTCTAAAAATAATTTGAGGTCTTTGTTCTTCAGGAATCTGGCGAAAGGCTTCGGCAATATCTTTTAGGTAATATTCATCGAAGGGCGATGTTGTTTCATCATCTCCAGAATAACAGACTATGGGTCTATTTTGAACCAATTTCATTTTGTCCAAAAATTCCGATTTATTCCAAATCTTGGTTTCGTCAAAGTAAGGCTCAAATTGAGGTGTTCCTGTAATAATGACTCTTTCATCCGGAAGATTCGGATAGTAGGTATGCATTTGCTGTTTCATGAATTTACTCCAGACAAAATAATAGTCAGGCATTGTAGCCATTCTACCTTTTGGTAAATTGTCCCAAGAGTAAATAAATGTTGCGGTTATAACCCCTAAGTCCTTTGCTGCTTCTAGTACAGGAACTGCTTTAGAAGCTCTTTGGTGCGTACAAAAAACTACATTGAAATTATAGGACTTTAGAATTTTGGCATATACTGCAAATCCCTTTCCTTTTCTTACAAATGCTTGATGTTTTACTTCCAATTGATCTAGACCTACTGGAGATTTATGGATTTTGGCTAAGGTGTGTACTGCTAGAGCAAACAACTTATGTTGAAAACCTTTGGGTTTATGTCTAAACTGCATATCAAAAACAACTTGCGAATTGTCCTCTTTCATGCGTCCATACAATTGCCCAAAAACCTTTGCTTGTCGTAGCAACCTACAAGGAATCGATTCTCTTATTTCTGGGAGTTTAACCAATTTTATTTTTTGGCGGATCTCCAATGGAATTAAATCTGCAAAACCTTCGTGTAAAAAATGGAAGACAATAATTTCATATCCTTTGGCAATAAGCTCATCAATAAGTTTTCCATAAATGAAATTTCGAACACCTACTCCATCCGCTAATAATATAGCAATGCTATTACTATTCATTAATTAAATGCCTTATTAATAAATTTGAATAGTCTTAACGATTTTCTTCGAAAAATGTACGGAATCCAAAGTGATACAGCCTTTATTGGTTGAACATAAGGAGTGTTATTTGATATTAATTTATGGAATTTTTCATACATCCACGGCTCCAAAACATTACCCATATGAAAGGCATGAGAATGGTAAAGTGAGCACCTCATAAATCCGGATTTATCTATTGGTTCATCAAAAAATTCTAATACTGAATTACCTGCAATTGCCTTGCTGGAATATCTTCTAGGTATCGATTCTACAATCTCCCTTCTAATTGTTGCTACGAAATGTCCTCCTCCGTTTATCAATTTTGATTTACCTTTTTTTTGATAAATTAACTTTAGAGCATTTCTATCCATCGTATCCTTTAGATCATTCCCTCTCTTACCTATACTATGAGCAAACATTTCCAAACCTTTTAAATCTGGTGTTTGTTCCGGTTTCATTTTGTTAGAAAATAATCCTTGCCAAAAATTAGATGATGTAAAATAAAAATTTTGATCCAACACAGGTGTTGGGCAGACCATCCCTAGTTCTGGATATTCTCCAAATGATTTTTCAGTTAAAATTTGCCATTGATCAGTAAACAAAACATCCGCATCCGAAATAGTTAATAAATCTTCATAAGACCCACGCATTAAGTTCAATACGCCATCCATTTTACCTGCATTGTAATTGTTCAGAACCAATTGTTGAATCTTCCCTTTATCTAGTAGCTCTCGTAAATAACCAGAAACCTCGACACAAGAATTGTTATCTATAACAGTAATGGCTGTTTGATGGTGTGAGGTTATTATCAAGGACTCTAAGCACAGTTTTAAAATTGACAATCCATCTTTAAAATAACCATCTAGCACTGGAATACACACCGGTATAAAAACTCTATGACGATACTTTGGGCTTAAAGTATTTACTTTTTTAATGGGGTTGGACCCAACTCTCATTTCACTTTATTGTATTTATTTGATGCTATTATTTCTTCGAATTTCGAGAAAATGGATTTGCTATCAATTTGAACTTTAGCATTTGTTGCTTTTAAATCACCCCTATTCCAATCCTCAAAAAGCGATAATAAACTAGATTTAATAGCCGTAGCATTCATAGGATTGCAGATATGAGGATGATCTTCAGACAAAACTTCTCTTGTCCCTGAATTATTTGAGCTTAGAGCCAAAATAGTTTTACCATAATGGATATTGTCAGCCAATTTGCCAGGAAAAAAAGGATGATCTATTGCTTCGGGCTCAAGGATTATTGAAACATCTGCTCGCTTTAATAAGGCTATACTTTCAAAATAAGGAACGCGATTTTTATTGATCAATATCCCTAAAGCCGCTGCATAATCTAAATTATGCCCTTCAACCGTTCCCACAATCATCAATCTTGCATTTTCAGCAAAGGCCTCATTTTCGTTTTGCAATACTTCCCAAGCAGAAAACAATGCATTGGGATTTCTTACCCCCAATAAAGTTCCTGCGTGCAAGCATAAAAATTTACCTTCTAAAGATGCATCTAACTCCAACTCCACCTTAACCCCAAAGTCATATCCAGGATGAGGAATAACACCTCCTTTTTCTAAAACTTGTGGATTGAAATTCGCCAGCCAATGTAATAATCTACTGGAAGGACTGTAGACATAATCGGCTTTTTCTATAATCTTGACATTTAGTTTTTCCTGCATATTCGATTTCCCTTCCACTTCGTAAGCATAAGGTTCTGGATATTGCGAAAATGGATAGGGGTCGTGATAATAGGCTACCCAAGGAATAGTGTTTTGCACTTTTAACATCGCAGCATGCATTCTAAAACTACTGCCTTTTGCTCGTGTAAATATCAAATCAAATAGCTCAGTTTCCATCAAAGCCTGTATTTGTTGGGTATACATATTTACATCATGCCAAAACTTATGCGAATACCCCGTTCTTGCTTCATACCCCTTGTTAAAACTTAAGCCAAAAGTAGTATCCAGTTTCTTAAGCAGCCAATGTTTTAAATTGTGTAAACTCAATGCTTTATTTCGAATACGTATAAGTTTAGCATTCAAATAAGGGAAATCATTCCTAGAGAAATCAGCATGCAAACAAGTCACATTGGCACCTTGGCTTTGTAATGAGGCTATCATTTTTGCAGAACCCAATCCTGCAGAGGTTCCATCAACATTTATTGCTTCTGCTAAAAAGAGTATTCTCAATGTCCCAGAATTAATTCAATAAATTCTCTTACTACGCCTTCTCCGCCTTTTTTATCCAATTGTAAAATTCCAGGAAGAGCCTTTATTCTAGGTGTTGCATTTGCAGGACAGGCTGCCAATCCTACCGCCTCCAAAGCTTCCAAACAATTAATGTCATCGCCTATATAAGCCACCTCATTCAAATTAATGTTCATTTGTACACACATTTCCTTGATGGCATCTAGTTTACCCCCATGTCTTTTGCCTTGATAGAGGAAATCTACACCTAATTTTTCTGCTCTTTTGCTTACAATTTCTGTTATTTCTGAAGTTACAATAGCCGTTTTTACTCCTGTATTTCGAATAATCTGCAAGCCCATGCCATCGTGGGTATTGAACTTTTTCATTACATCTCCTTCGGTAGTATAGTACATACTCGCATCGGTTAATACGCCATCGACATCCGTAGCAAACAACTTTACTTTAGGCAAATTCCTTTTATAACCGAAGCGTTGCATATAATACTCACCCAAAATCCAATCTTCAGGATCGTCCAGTTCCAGAGCAGTATATTCAGGCATTTCGTACACACCAATAGTCCCAGAAATTCTATTTTTACTTTTTAATATGGCCCCAACTTTACTTGCATAAATGGCTCCATTCTCCATAAAATTGCCTTCAAAATCTTGCCTTCTCGGCCTGTTATATACATCGTAATTTTCAGGAGTACCATCAACATTCCAATAAAATCGTTTGTTTTTTACCACCGATACAATTGAATCAAGCCCTTCATCGTTCATCTTTTCTATAGCCGAAGTAATATGGCTTGTAGTCGTAAACGGTGAGGTTGCTTGTAGTAAAACCAAATTAGCGTTCAGGTCCAATTTTGTAGATTCTAGATATTCCAATAG
>JBLHRE010000157.1:0-4094 GCA_047625765.1 Flavobacteriales bacterium | reverse complement strand
CGCGAATTGGAAAATCATTCTCTTGTAAAAGCTGACCTACTTTATTTAGCATGGTTAATTGGCCACCATAGGTTTTACGAAGTAGCTCATTTGTAAACATTTCATTGGTGGGGCCATAGCCTACCAAATGCCCATTAATAAGCACCAGCCAATCAAAATATTCTTGAACAGTTTGCAAGTCGTGATGCACCACAACAATGGTTTTTCCAACAGATTTCATTTCTTCTAGAATACCAATTATAGCCTTTTCTGTAGATGCGTCAACCCCTGCAAAGGGTTCGTCCATTAGGTATAAATCTGCTTCTTGTGCTAAAGCTCTGGCTAAGAATACACGCTGTTGTTGTCCTCCTGATAATTGAGCAATTTGCCTTTCAGCAAATTCAATCATCCCTACTTTATTTAAACTTTCTGTAGCTATTGCTCTGTCTTCGGTATTTAGCCGTTTAAATAATCCTGTTTTAGGGTAACGACCTGTTAAAACAACATCCATTACAGTGGTTGGGAAATCCCAATCTACCGATTGTCTCTGGGGTACGTAACTAACCCTTTTTCGAACTTGTTCTAAAGGCTGATCAAAAATCTTTGCATAACCACTGGTAGGCGGAACAATACCCATAATACTCTTTAAAAGACTCGATTTCCCAGCTCCATTAGGCCCAATTATTCCAATAATCTCGCCTTCTGGAAGTTTAAAATCAACATTCCATAGCACAGGTTTTTTGTGGTAAATAACAGTGAGATTATGTGTCTCGATAATCGTTTTTGCCATAAATTTTAATTTAAAGCCTCTGTAATGGTTTTTACATTATGCTTTATCATGCCAATATAAGTTCCATCTAAGGTTCCAGCTTGCCCCATAGCATCAGAAAACAACTCACCTCCAATTTTTAGTTGATGGCCAGCTCCTTCGCATCCTTGAATAACAGCTTCTAAAGATTTTTTAGAAACAGAACTTTCAACAAACACCGAGTGAATTTTTTTAGAAATAACATAGTGCACCATATTGGTAATATCCCTTAAGCCATATTCGGCAAGGGTAGATATTCCTTGCAATCCTTCAACTTTAATATTGTATGCCTGGCCAAAATAACTAAATGCATCGTGACTGGTAATCAGAATTCTTTTATGTTCTGGAATGCTTGCCAATTGCTCTAATGCCCAATGGTCTAAATCTGACAATTGTTTTAGGTAAGCGAGGTAATTGTTTTCGTAACCTTTTGTGTGCTCTGGATCTAATGCAATCAATGCATTTTTAACACCTTCTAATCCGGTAGACCATAAAGCTACATCAAACCAAATATGAGGGTCTTTTAGATCGTTTCCCAAATCAATTAATTTCGAAGAATCCAAAGTGCTACTCATGGCAACAACAGGTTTGTATCTAGAAACCTTTTCAAGAATTTCGCCCATCTTACCTTCTAAGTGCAGGCCATTGTAAAAAATGATATCAGCTCCGGTAATAGATGTTAAATCTCCTTGCGATGCTTTGTACAGGTGAGGATCAACCCCTGGTCCCATTAGAGAGGTAACTTCAACAAAACTTCCACCAATATTAAGAACTGCATCTCCAATCATGCCAGTAGTACATACTACTTTTAGTATACCTTCTGTCTTGATTTTAGTAGTATCAACTCGGCAAGAAAAAGCTAAAGTGCTGACTAATAAGGCGAAAATTATTCTCATTATCTTTTTTTTGATTCCCCCAAATATAAGGGCTTTTACTAATTCATAACGTTTCTAAATAAAAAAATAACAACATTATTATTATTCTAATAAGTACGTTTTAAAAGAAATAATGAACACTATTTTATTTTAAGACAGTATGGCAATCAATTAAAAAATAGAGTAAAATTGCACCAAATACAAGTACTATGAAAAAGCTCATAGGAAGGAAAGAATATATTTCTTTTCCTGATTTTGGACTACAGCGTGTTAACGCTAAAATTGATACTGGAGCCTATACTTCTAGTTTACATTGTTCATCCGTCAAAGAAAAAATGAAAGATGGAGTGCTAAAACTTAGAGTAAATTTTCATGATTCTGAAGATGCATTGATTTCGGTATTTTTTGACGATTTTGAAAAAACAAAAGTCAAGAGTTCAACGGGAGTATCACAAGAAAGGTATCTTGTAAACCTTAGAGTAAAGTTGGGAACTAAAATTTACAAGACTCCAATTACCCTTGCGAATAGAAGCGAAATGAAATGCCCAGTATTAATTGGTCGGAAATTATTACATAAAAGATTCATCGTTGATGTATCTCAACAGTTTATACTCTAGGTTTTGAAAAAACAATTGCACATTGGCGTATTATCAAGAAACAGCAACTTGTATTCTACTGCAAGCTTAATCGCAGCAGGAGAAAAGCGCGGCCATATTATGGAGGTGATAGATCACTTAAAGTGCAACCTTATAATGGAGGAGAAATCACCAAAAGTATTGTTCAAAGGCAAGGACCTCTCTTACTTAGATGCAGTTATTCCTAGAATTGGTGCTTCCGTAACATTTTATGGGGCAACAGTGGTAAGACAGTTCGAAATGATGAAAGTTTTTACGGCTACAGAATCTCAGGCATTGTTACGTTCTCGCGATAAATTAAGAAGTTTACAGATAATGAGTAGAGATGGTTTGGGATTACCAAAAACAGCCTTTGCCAACTATTCGAAAAACACAAACGAATTGATTGATGCGGTAGGTGGTGCCCCACTAATTATTAAGCTCTTAGAAGGCACCCAAGGTTTGGGAGTTGTATTGGCTGATAACAGGAAGTCTGCGGCATCGGTTATTGAAGCTTTTAATGGATTACAAGCAAGAGTTATAGTTCAAGAATTTATCAAAGAAGCCAATGGTTCGGATATTCGTGTTATTGTTGTTAATGGTGAGGTTGTAGGAGCTATGAAACGTTCTGCTAAAGAGGGTGAATTTAGATCTAACCTGCACCGTGGAGGAACAGCCGAATTGATTAAACTAAAACGATCGGAAAAAGCTGCGGCTATAAAAGCTGCAAAATCAATGGGTTTAGATGTAGCTGGGGTAGACTTATTGCAATCGTCTAGAGGTCCATTAATATTAGAAGTAAATTCTTCACCGGGATTGGAAGGAATTGAAAAAGCAACAGGAATTGATATTGCAGGTAAAATTATTGATTTTATTGAACTAAAAACAGCAAAAAAACGCTTGCAAAAGGATAAGGTTAATGCTTAAAAACTTAGCCTGTTTTTTAAATCTTCTGGATAGTAAGGAACAATTTCTTTTGGAATAACTTCAATCATTTTGGCTCTTAAGCGTTCCACTTTTTTTAGATTTTCTTCCAGTTTTTGAGCTTCCATAGCCTCGATAAATCCAATTCTATAAAAATTTAAAAAGCTTACTAAATCTTCACTATGTTGTACATGGGGATCTTGTAAGCTTTTTATTTTTATAGACATCATATTCGAAAAGCTCTGATTTACATTCGACTTTATCTCATTTCGCTCATCAGGATTCATAATAAATGCAGTACACAAACCCTCAGGAAAAAAATAGTCGTTTAAAGACAGTATCTTGTTCGATGGAAATTCTTTTGTGTGATATACGGGTCTGTTAAACACACAATTGCCAAGTATTTTTATCAATATTAAATCTCCTCTCAAAATAAACCCAGCAGAATCAACATACATACTAGGCTTTAGTTCCCAAGAAAATTCGTCCAGTAATTCGGGATCGTCCATATCATCGTATGCATCTTGAATTTCTTCCTCATAATATAATTTTTCTTCTTCCAACTCTTCTAAGTAATAGTCATAATCCTCTTCGTCTTCATTCCTTTTTTGAGGCCTAGAATTGAATTCTCTTTCTTTTGGGAGATCTGGCTCCGGTTCTTCGAAAAAACGAAAGGTGTACTCTATATTTTTCCAACCCTTGGATTTGATATCAATAATTTTCTCAGAAGGAATCGAAAGTAATTCGGGATAGAGGTTTTTAATAACAATAGGATACCAATCAGAATTTAAAAGGTTTACATCTACAACACTAATGTCTGGGCGCATACTTTCTACCGCTTGTAAATACAAAAGGGGGTAGGTCATATTATCGCCAGAAGATAATAATACAGTG
>JBLHRE010000156.1:0-4097 GCA_047625765.1 Flavobacteriales bacterium | reverse complement strand
CTAATGCGCCTTGATTAACCGAGTGCCCTAGGGAATTGAAAAATAGTGAAGCCAACAAAATGGAAATGTAAACTCTCAGAACATTATATTTTTAGTCTCGCGTCTGCGCTTATTGTTAAATCTACAAATTCACCCTTTAAAAATAGGTGGTATCCAGCAATCGCTACCATGGCGCCATTATCTGTGCAAAAAGAAAAGTCAGGGACATGAACTTTCCATTGAGACTTAATGGATTTTTCTTTTAAAGTTTCCCGAAGTCCCGAATTGGCAGAAACGCCTCCTGCAATTGCAATTTCCATTATACCAGTTTGACTAACGGCTTTTTGCAGTTTTTTTATCAAGATGGTAATAATCGTTGCTTGTACAGAAGCGCAAAGATCTTTTAAATTCTCCCTAATAAAATTAGGGTTCTTTTTTGTTTCGCGCTGCACGAAATAAAGAATATTGGTTTTTAAACCACTGAAACTAAATTGTAGATCTGGAACATTTGGAATAGTAAATTCAAATGCATTTGGATTCCCTTCTTTCGCATATTTATCTATTAATGGCCCTCCAGGGTAAGGTAGTCCAAGAATCTTAGCTGTTTTATCGAAAGCCTCACCAGCAGCGTCATCCATAGTTTCTCCTAAGACTTCCATAGTTAAGTGTCCTGTAACTTTTACAATTTGTGTATGCCCACCCGAAACAGTTAAACACAAAAACGGAAAGTTGGGAGTTGTACCTTTTTCGTCTGCAATAAAATGTGCCAAAATATGAGCCTGCATGTGGTTTACTGCAATCAAAGGAATGTCTAAAGCCAATGCCATTGATTTGGCAAATGAGGTTCCCACAAGCAAAGACCCAAGCAAACCAGGACCGCGAGTAAATGCTATTGCATTTAAATCTTTTTTATTGATGCCAGCCTGCTTAATTGCTTGGTCTACAACAGGAATAATGTTAGATTGGTGTGCTCTTGAAGCAAGCTCGGGAACGACACCTCCAAATTCTTGGTGTACCTCTTGATTTGCAACAATATTTGAGAGTACTTTACCATTTAAAATAACCGAGGCTGAAGTGTCATCGCAAGATGATTCAATACCTAAAATAAGGGTGTTTTCCTTTTTCATAATTAGAGCAAAAATAGGATTTTACCATCAAGAGAATAAGAAAAATACTGCTTTACCTGATTTTACTAATAGTGCTTTTATGCTTGTTGGTGCTTTTACTATTGCGTATGCCCCAAGTGCAAACTGCAATTACTGCAAAAGTGTTGGGTTATTTTGAGCAAGAGTTTGGTCCTAAAATTCAAATAGGAGCAATACATTTTGGTTTTTTCGATGCTTTAAATCTGCAGGATGTTCTGATTTCCGACCACCACCAAGACACTTTAATTTACTTATCGGAGGTATCCGCATCGTTTGATGCTTTGTTTTCTGGGAAACTAGAATTAAACGAATTGACATTGAATAAAGCGCAATTGCATTTGAAAACCTATACGAATGAAAATCAAAGTAATTTGAATATTTTCATTGATAGCTTTAAATCGAATAAACCCAAAAAGCGGAATCAAACCATTGCTTTTAACTTGGATGTTTTTGAATTAGAAAATGGGGCTGTGCGAATCGAGAAAGGGGATAGCTTACTCTTTAATGTTTCTAAAATATTTACGGGCATTGAAAAGGTGTCTTTCGTTGACTCTAAAGTTATGCTACATGTTAAATCTTTTGCGGCAAAGGATTTAAAAAGTGGTTTAGCCATCAAGGAATTAAGTTCTCAACTTACACTAAGCCAAAATCTATTAGAAATTAGTGACTTTATGATGCTAAGTAAGCATTCTAAAATTCAAATGAATTTAGATTTAGTTAGTAATAATATATATCGTTTCGATCCTTTAAATCCGACCAATCACATTAATGTAGATATTGAAAAAGGCTCTTTTATTGATCTAAAAGAATTTAATTCTTTCTTGCCAGAAAAATGGAGTAAAGACCGTGTTGAATTGGCCTTAAGGATAGAAGGGAATACAAAAGAATTGTTGGTAGATGAGCTTGAAGTTAAGGTGAATGCCGATGAATTGGTTCTAGATTTTGATGGTGAAATATTGGATTTAGACAGTGCTATTAATCCGTACTTAAAAGGTGTAATAAATAAGTTGCATGTTAGTGGAGCTTATTTAAATGCAATGGCTGCTAATGCCAATGGAGGTAAAAGGAACTCTCAGTTAGAAGTTATTCAATACCTAAATCTAAACTCTATAATCGAAGGATATTACAATGATTTTACTGGAAATTTTGAACTTAGCACCAATTTAGGATTGGTTGATGGTAATTTGAATATAGTCTACGATTCGCTAATCAGTAATGCAGATTACAATGGTGAGGTAAATTTTAGAAATTTTAATCTTGAAAAAATAAGCCAAAACAAAGATTTAGGAAGAGTTACTTTATCTGCTAATGTTAAAGGCTCAGGCTTTACTGCAAAAAATATTCGAGCTATAGGCAAATTGAATATTAAGCATATAGACTACAAAAAGTACAATTACAAAAACATTCATTTTGACGGAACAGTTTCTTCTAAAATTTTAGAAGGTGATTTGAGGATAAAGGATGAAAATATAGACCTGGATTTTGAAGGAGCGATTAATTTATCTAATAAGCTTCCAGAATTCAATTTTGTAGCAGACTTAAGCTTTGTAGACCTTTTTGCGCTACATCTGGTAAAAGATTCTGTGGCTATTCTAACTTCTCAAATGCAAATGGATTTTGTTGGTTCTAACTTAGATAATTTGGTAGGTAATATTCAGCTCAACAACTCTACCTACGAATCTCCATTGGATTATTTTTATATGTCTAAACTAGATCTGGTTGCTTCTAGAGATAATAATACCCATACTATTGACCTTCAATCGGATTTGGTAACTGCTGCAATTTCTGGCGTGTTTTCGTTGGCGGATTTGCCTAGTGCAGGCGAATATTTGGTAGCGCAATATTTTAAAAATTACAAACCGAAATCACAATTTAAAGCGGTTGAGATGGTATATGATATTCAAATCGTGAATGCGATACCAATAACTAAATTGTTTATGCCAGAATTTTATGTAGAATCTGGAACACGGTTGTATGGTAATTTCAGAAATAACGCAAAGCAATTGGACTTGGCGTTAAGGTGCCCTGAGTTGACCTATAAACAGCAAAAAATAAAAAGTTTAAAATTAAACGCTCACATGCGTCCTTATGGGTTCGAAACCGATCTAAGCATTCAGGAATATCGCTATACAGAAGACCTAAAAGTAGATAGTATAAGCTTGCTTAATGTTTTAAGAAATGATACCTGTAAGTACAAATTGGCTTGGGATTATGACTATAACTACAATAATAGTGGTGGAATAAATGGGTACCTGACCATTAGTGAAATAGGTAGAGTGATTTTAGGCTTAGATTCTTCTACTTTTAATATAGCCGATATGCCATGGCACATAAAAAAAGGAAATAAGATTGAATTAGGGGGGAAATACGTTTCGGTGAACGACTTAAGTATTTACAATATCGATCAAACTTTATCGATTAATGGTATTGCATCAGACAATTTAAAAGACCGAGTTAATATTGCTTTTAAAGAATTTGAACTTAATGCATTTAACGAGTTTTTACTGAGTAAAGCCAACACGCAATTGGGAGGCTTGGTAAATGGAGCCTTAGAAGTTGGAAATGTATTTGGTAAGCCCTTCTTTGAAGCATTAATTTCTATAGATAGTTTATCTATCAACGAATTTCCGATGGGTGATTTTAGTGTTAAATCGAAATTAGATAAGGTTACTAATATTATTGCTGTTGATGGGGGTATTCAGTCTGGTAGGGCTAAAACCTTAGTTGTTAAAGGTACCATAGACCCTAATAATGAAAAAGACCAGTATAAATTAAAGTTGGCATTCGATAAATTAAGAATAGGGGCCATACAACCTTATGTGAAAAGAGTTATAGCTCCAATCGATGGACTACTTTATGGAGAGGTTAATGTTACAGGACAGGTTATTAAGCCAGATTTTGTGGGCGAACTGATATTAAAACGTTCGAAATTTGGGGTGCAAATATTAAATACCTCTTACAATATCGATGGCG
>JBLHRE010000155.1:0-4134 GCA_047625765.1 Flavobacteriales bacterium | reverse complement strand
ATGATCTATGGGTGCAATAATCTCAAGGGTATCGGCTTTATCTATCCACAAATTAATCTCCTTTACATAGGGCCTGTACGAGAATAATTTTTCTTTTACCCAATAATGTGGAACTTGTGTTATGATTAAAAACCTCATTTTATAATTTCGGTTTTTTATACATCAAATTAACAAGCCCTTTCATTCTTCCTAGAAATTCTTGGAAACCATTTTTTGTTCCATCTACTCTGAGCAATGCTAAAAGGAAACTAACGAAAGTCCATTTAAGGATATTCACCACTCCTGGCTCTGGAACTGCTAATCGCCAAACTGCCCAACCATTCCAGACTACCATATATCCATATCTAAATGAATTTGGCCTTCCCATTGGCTCATGCAAATGTTCTAAGCTTGCAGATGTACATACTTTTAAAGACCCTAGTTTAGCTGCACGAAGTGAAAACTCCATGTCTTCGTATAAACCATAACCCCAAAAATATTCAGAAAATTGAATGGTACTAAAAATGCTCTTTTTATAACAAGCCAGTCCACCCATTAAGCTATCCACTTCATAATTTTTGCCAGTTGGCGGCAAATAACTTTGTGGCCTTCCATGTCCAAATTTAGAAATCTTTCCAGGTTGAACATTATCTACCAATCCTAAACGTGAACGTAAAATATAGCGTTTGCCATCCTTTCTTTGCCATCCATCGAAATCAAAGCTCAAACTCGACTTACTCTGCCCCTTAGACCATTGCACTTCGTTGGTAATATAACCTGCAACTCCTACCACATTATTGTCTTGTTTGAAGGCCTGCAACAATTGCGAAAAGTAATGTGGGCGTAATACGATATCATCGTCCAAGAAAGCCACCAACTCTATTCCAGGTGCTACTTGAGCGATTCCAAAATTGCGCTGTTTGGTTAATCCTCTTTCTTTTGGGTCAACCAAAAAATACTCCAATTGTGTATAAGCTTCCCTTTGTAAAGCTTCGTTAGTTTCATTAGAATCCGACCCATCCACAATTATTAATTGCGCTGGCTGTGCCTCTTGTAGGTATACCGATTTCAATAAACGAATTAATGAATCGGGCCTTTTATAGGTGCAAACAATTAAAGCTAAGCTAATGTCTTCGCCCATTTCAAACTGTTATTCCAAGCATTTTTTGCTTTTCTCAATCGTAATAATTGAGATGCAGTTTTTGGAAATAAATAAAACCAAAAATAACCTTGAGTCTGAATATCCGTCATATTTTTTAAATAAAAATACATCATTTGAGGTGCAGGAGCAGGCCGCTCACCAACCTTTTGCCAAGGATGTGTTTTTTTAAATCGAAAGCCTCCTGATGGTGCCTTATGATGCAGTATTGGATGTTTGTCGAACTGTAGAATATGTCCAAAGTGGTTTCGGATTTGAACCCCAAAATCGGCATCTTCGCCATACCCCAATTCAAAGCCTTTATCAAATTGTAGCAACTTGCTATTTATGCAAATACCCGCACCTGTGCCAAAACTCTTACTCGTTCTTATGGTATTATTGGGCACCACGGTTTCGCTTGGCTGAAAAGATGAAATTTTAGCTCCTTTTACACCATACTTGTTCATCTCCAATAAGACAGATTTTAAAAGGTCTGAATGAAATTCAATATCATCATCGGCAAAGAAGATCCACTTTGCAGTAGCCATTGATAATGCTAAATTCCTAGCATTACAAGCCCCTAATTGATGAATGAATTTATGCTCTATCTCAAATGGGTATGATTTGGTCAACAAATCATCCAATTCCGAGGTCGCTTCTTTGTCTGGATGTTGCTCTATAATAATAATCTTCTTCGGCATTAAGGTTTGAAGTGTTAAATCTTCTAATACCCTTGCTAAATATCGTTTCCTTTGAAGTGTTGGAATTACCACATCAATGGTTTCTAGCGGTTTTGTTTTTAAAGTAACCATGGATGTTTTAATGGAACAGTCTTCAATGTTTTTGCTAAAAAAAGCTAAAAGCAATGGAGCAAAAGTAAATTTACCTTGAAACCATAGTAAACACATCCAGAAATGAATCAACCATTTTTTCTTCATGGTTAATCCAATAAACTGAAATAATTCTTTGGTGTTTAGGTGATTGTTTTTTGCTCCGGCATTTTGCAATCTCTCATCAAAATGCGGAAATAGTCCTGTTTGCATTCCCTGATGGGCTAAAATCAATATCCATAATTTGATGTTGTCAAGCCTCTTTAAGTGATGGTGCTGATTAATAACAGATGCGTGAACCATGCCCGCATTGAATTCTGCCAACCAAGTTGCCCATGATCCACCATTATTTTTCTTAAAAAATGGTTCATCAAAAAACACATAGCCCAATTGTTGTAAAGGCGATTTCTCTGCATTGGGATACCAAAAAAGCAGTTCGCTGCTATGCTGAGGAAGAGCCAATATTTCGCTATCCGATAATGCGGGTTTAGCATCTATGGCACTCCATAAAATATAGGCACCAGGATTAGTTGATGCTAAAGAATGGATGGCTGAAAGGAATTTCTTATTGACACTTTGAACTTCTAATTGCGCTCCATTCAGCCAAATCTGATTTACTTGAAAATCTTGATCGTAAAAAATTTTAATTAAATCGTGATGCATTCTTAAGACAGTAAATTTTTATAAATATTAATATTTTGCTCCACCGTGTTTTTTATATCAAAGTCTTTGACTTTTTCGAATGCTTTCATCCCTAACAACATCCTCAATTCCTCGTTATTCAAAAGCTCTAAAATTCCTGCTGCAAACTTTTCAGGAGTCTTTGGATCCAGCAAAAATCCATTCTCTTTATGGTCTATTATTTCTTCTGCC
Source organism: Flavobacteriales bacterium (assembly GCA_047625765.1). Lineage (GTDB taxonomy): Bacteria > Bacteroidota > Bacteroidia > Flavobacteriales > JBLHRE01 > JBLHRE01. The sequence goes on along the minus strand of JBLHRE010000155.1, from coordinate 1,314 downwards.
CACGGTTCGTTTGATCCAACAATTGCTTTCCCTTTCGCCATGGCTTCCAACCATGCCATCGGAAATGCTTCTGCTTGCGAAGGGAATACACAAAGTGTAGCTCTTTCTATCTCCTGAAACAGATCCTTTTGATTGAGTGAGCCCAAATAGGTTACACTTTCCAAATATGCTGGTTTAATACCTTCTTGCATTAATGCAAGCGTAGAGCCTGATCCTGTTTTCCAATCCTTGGCATCGTTCCCTGCGAATACAAATTTGACATTGGGGTTTTCAGCTAGAACCATTTCAATAATAGGAGGCATTAATAGCAGCCCCTTTTTTCGAACAATAGTTCCAAAGTATAATATACGTTGTTCATCGCTTTTTATTGCCTCTGGCTGTCTATTCGTAAGCTCTACACCATTATAAACAACCTCGTTAGGCCTAGATATACCAAATAATTTATTGGTTTCTTTCAACACAAAAGCTCCAACCGATATAATGAAATTTGCTTTTTTAAGATTTGCTCTTTCTAGAAAATAATTCTTCAGTTTTGCTTTTCTCGACTCCAATACACAGAAATAACTATCGCTTCCATGCAACCTTACCACACAAGGAATTTTAAATTTCATAAGTGCTGCATATCCACACCAATCGGGTACTTCAATTACATCCACCTTAGAATCTTCTATTAAACGCTCCATGCGTTTTGCGTTTTTTTTGGCTGAGATAATTCCTTTTGCAGGCTGAATAAATTTCAAATTTACCCCATTGTCATTGATATCTATTGACTGAGGAGACCATCCAAAAACACTTACTTGTACTCCCAAGGCAACTAAGTGCTTGGCCAGTATGGCACAACTGGTACCAATACCCCCTGTTTTAGGTAAGTTTGGATGTGGGTACTCGTTAATTAAGAAGCCTATATGCATCTACAATCTCATTTTTAGCAAAATCTCATCCAGCCGATAGCCTACTTAATACGTGAACAATTCTTTCGCTAGCTCCATTTGGCTGTCCATCTAACATCTGTTCTTTCCACTTTTTTCTGGCATCAGAATGTTTGTCTTTATTCGCTATCGCATTCAGGAAGGTGTCATTGATTTCTGCCTTGCTGTTTAACCAAAAAACGGGTTGTAAATCGTGTACCACCTTAAAATGCGGAAATTGATAGCCCCTTGTTAGATTATAGTAGGGCTCCTTTTCAGAAGTAACATCTTGGTTGTAATTGATGAAAACCCCAGGCTTATCGAATAAAGCGAAGTCAAAGCACATAGTAGATGCCACATTAACCACCAGATCAGAATGCAGGGTAACATTTACCAGTAATTCTAA
>JBLHRE010000154.1:0-4205 GCA_047625765.1 Flavobacteriales bacterium | reverse complement strand
CGCAATCTCTTAAACTATTACGAATCTCATTTAAACTGGATTGATCAATCCCAACATAATAACTGAGAATATTATTGATTGTGGTATTCCAATCGGATCCCCAAGAAACAGATGGTGAATCATTGAGCTCGTTATGTAGTATAGGACATTGGTCCAACTGGTTCACATAGTTCAAAAAACCAGTCATATTTCCTGCTTGTGCGGGAGAAGCAGGATTAAAACCGCTTCCTTCAGCAGCTAAACTCATACACATTGCACATCCTGTTGCTGGACTAACGGCTAAGGCTTTCTGAGCAGCTGAGATTTTACCGGAATCTCTCAAAGACACAAAGTATTCATCTGCAGACAGAGCATTAGAAACACCAGAACCAGTCAGCTTAGCATTACTCACTACAGGATCTCCTTTACTTGTCAATAGGATAGTGTTAATTTTTCTAGCTATTGCAAAAACCGAGATCAATGAACTCGGATGAACCTGCACATCTGTTTTATTTGTTAAGTTGTTCACCCAGTTTTCAAAACTCGGCTTATTCATTTGTGTTTTTGATCTATCAGTCTTATTGTCATCTTTTTTATTCATGAAGGAAGTTGATTAGATTTGATCCATTCTGGGATAGATGTAAAGTGCTTTTCAGCTAATTTAGGAGCAAAACTAGCCCAATTCGCTGTTTGAATTGAAGAAACAATATGATTTCCTTTGATATTGATTTCAAATTGAAAACGTTTCCTAAATTTATGATTTTCAGTACGAGTAATTGTTGCAACACCAGCAGAAACTTCTAAGAATGCCTCATTTGATGAACCGGAAATTTGTAAGTTATAGATAGTAAATTTGACAATATCGCCACTAACGTTCTTCAGTTTTTCACTAATTTCATCCTGCTCTTCAGGATCCAAATTATAGATTTGGATGATGGTATCAACGATATCCTTACGATCAAAGTTACTTTCCTTGATATTGGATATGGTACTGTTGTGTTCTAAACTCTGAACAGATCCTGTATTAACAATTGGGCAGGTTCCAAAAGCATGCATAAAACCACCAAATTCTTGAATAGAAAAATGTCCTTCCTGAGGAATAAAACCTTTCTGATTCTGAACAAAGTTTAATAGGGTGGCTATACCTGTGACTGGTGCTCCTTTAAATTTATTAAGAAATGTTGGATCTGAGGCTCCACCACTGCTATAAGCCTTGACTACACCCTCATCTTCCTTCAATAACTTTACTTTATTATCACCTGTTAGTGTAGGGAAGGAAAATACAAAATCGTCTGTTTCAGGGGAGTTGGACAACTCTTCATGCACTTCAAGCATTCTGTTTAACCCTTGATAAATTGCATCTGATTGAAGATTAAGCCCATCAATAGTTGTCGTTTTTGGGTTGAGGGACTCAAACCAATTCGTTATTTCATGTTCCATAGTTTGTAATAATATTTTTATTAAAATCGTATTAATAAATAATTGAAAGACTGCACCCTAAACCAGCTTCGTAATAACAATTTGATTTCTAACTTAAGTCAAATTTTTTTTATTACTAGGAAGTAATTTATGGAGCAGTCTCTATAAATAAAGATAATTCATCAAGAGAATTTCTTGATTAATCCCATTTAATAGGTATATCTCCTGTGTTTTTGGTAGTTGTATCTCCTAACCAGTCATTCATATCTCCATCAAATTTCTCCTTAACTTTTTTCCACCATTCTGGCCATAACTCCGTTTGAAGTTCTAGACGAAGTTTCCACACTACGAAGCTACTCTGACGTGTATGGAATCCTTTCCCTGTTTCTTCCTCAAAAGTAACCTCAGTACTATACAAGTAATAAGAGATGTCACCGTCCACGTTTACTGTATTCTGGGTAAAAACCTGAGTAGTTTGTTTGGTGCTCATTTTTGAAGAAGCCGCTTTAGCTAACGCCTTTAAGCTACTCACTATAGCACTCTTATCCTTAGCCATGATCCCTTCAAAGGTATCCGCAATATTATCTATTAGAACATTCCAATCACTGGTTTTTTGTTCTAAAGTCTGCTTTTCAGCATATTTAACTATAAACAAAGGGCATGCAGACAATTTTGTTCTGAATGTGTCAAAATTAGCTGAATTAGCCTTGTCAGTCATGTCAAGGTTGGTAGGATCGTAGTTCGCTGCCCTCATTGCTATCTGGGCAAGGTTGGCTGCTCCAAGAGCAGGATTGGTAAGCCAATCGGTATTCGATTTTGAGGCTGCAGCGCCAGGACCAGTAAGCGCAGACATAGAAGGAGCTAAACCTGATTGTTCACTCTTCGCTGTTAAAAAGTTTGCAGCCATAGGCGAATGCATAAGAGAAGCGTGTGCTGCTGGGTCGTTAACTGCCAACCATGCTTCCATTGGATGTTTTTTTTTGTTGTGTAAATTTGACATAAGTTATAACTATTTTAGAATTATTAATAACCAAATTTATTTATTTTTCTTATAAAATATATGAGTATTAATACCTGTTTTAAAAAAACAGGTATTAATACTCATATATTTTGACTGAAAATTTAAATTTGTGGAGCTAAAAAAACGATGCTTTTATGGCTTTACTAACAGATTTGTAAATATTCCAGAAAAAAATTGTTTAATTGAATGTTATACTATTACAGCAATAGCAGATAAGGCATTTAATATAACCCATATAAATTCAATCTCTTCTACTTTTAGCTTATAGGTAACTACGCTTTATCTAGAAATTGACTGAATACACTACTATTCCTGAAAATGTTAAAGAAATCGGAGATTTTGCTTTTGATGCTATGAAATTAGAGAGATTTTAAACCTTATGACCTACCCACCTAAGTAATTATTATAAATCAAGAGACATGCGAGAAAATAGAAAATCAAATTGGAGAAATTTGGATTTCTGGTTCTCATTTAAGTTTTGGTTATTGGAAAAAAGTAGGGTTTTCAGAGAAAATTTTTACAGTAAAATTAATTGATGAAGAAGATAAACTATACTTTAGAACAGGAGATTTAGGATTTATCTATGGAGGACAATTGTTTATCAGTCTAAGAATTAGAAATCTAATTACCATTTGTGGAAGATATATCCTCACGATATTGAAACTAGCATGAATGAGAGGCACGAATTGAAATATGATGGTAGATGTATTATATTTTCAGTACTAGATGATGTTAATAAGCGTTTAGTTTGTGTCAAAAAAACAATCAATGAGATTCATAGAAGTATTCAGTATCAAATTTCAGAAATAAATGGTGTTATCGCGCATGATATCTTCTTCATGCCTCAAGGAAGATTAAGTTCTACAACAAGCGGTAAAATACAAGTTGAACCATTCCAACAAGAATACTTAAAAGGAACGTTAGAAGAATTGTATTTGATGAAACTTGTCGAATTATCTTAATAAATTATTGTATTATTACACATATTAAACAAAAGAAAATCAATTAATGTAAGTGATTTTAATTACTTTTACTGGTCCGAATAAATATTCTTTTGCAGACTTTTTCAAGGATGAAAATACCGTTACTTTAGAGTATCCTGGAAGAGGTTCTAGAGTCAATGAAGAATTGTTGACTGATATAAATGACTTGGTAAATGATGTGTTTTTACAATTTCAAAAAGAAATGATAACAAGTGAAGATTAGATTATATACGGGCATAGTTTAGCTGTATTGCTTGGTTATTTGATATGCCAAAGAATAGAAGTTTTAAATCTCAAGAAACCATTGAAATTAGTAGTTTCAGGAAGAATGGCTCCCCAATATCCTGTTGCTAAAATATTATCTAATATGCCAGATGATGAATTTTAGAAACACCTTCTGAAATTAAAGAATTAGAAGGCTATCATTTTTTTATTTACAATCATAAAGATATTTTTAAAGAATTATTTAAACAAGCGCATTGAACCAAGTAGAAGTCTTATACACGAAGTTTACAAAACAAATGTCTGAATACAAATTCAAAGAACTACTCAATGTTTTGCCGTTAGAATTGCAAGAAAAAAACTCTAAATTCTTACGATGGCAAGATAGACATGCCAACTTATTCGGCAAACTATTATTACTCGCAGGTCTAAAAAAATACGGTTATGATTCAAGCTGTTTAAAGAAAATACAATTCAACGCGAATGGCAGACCTTTCCTAGATACAAACATTGATTTTAATATTTCACATTCAGGGGAATATGTACTCTGTGCATTTTCAAAAACAACAAAAATAGGTATC
>JBLHRE010000153.1:0-4227 GCA_047625765.1 Flavobacteriales bacterium | reverse complement strand
AAGGAATAATAAAATAACGATACACAACAGTTAAGTACTAGAGAAGCAGGTAAGGCTTATGACATTATGCGTCCTAATGAACTTCCTCGCTAGCGCAGATTTGCAATCTGTGCTCCCCTATCTCCTGTCACCTAATAACCAATCCCTTTTTTATATATTGGCTTAACCTAAACCTGCTTCTTTCTTTTTATTTTTTTTGGGCTTGGTTATTATTAATATAAGAGAAATATGCGCTATTGCGTATAGCCCTACGTTAGCTTCAATTAAATAAAAACAATTACTACATACACTCAAAAAGAGACCCTTTTTTATCTCGCAGAAATAAACTTATACCATGAAAACATTATTTATTTTATGTAATACTGCAAATGAAATTACCTCTTGGTCAGCAGATAGAATCTTAGTTTTTACAGCAATAATTATAAGTATTCTATCTTTAATTATTAGTGTTTTATTTAACCGGAAAACTTTAAATATGACTATAGATCATAATAAAAAGAGTGTAATTCCAGCCATAACCTTTCACAGAAGAGAAGATGCTGACGATAAATCTTTCAGTTTATCAATCAGTAATTCAGGATTAGGACCAGCAATTATAACGAATATTAGTTTTGCATATAAGTCTGAAACCTATAGCGATATATTTACTTTATTAGAAAAGAACACATCTATATCAAAAGAAGATTTTGAAAAAACGGGAATGTTGGTATCAATACTTGACCATAGAGAAGCTCTTGCAACTGGTAAAGACGAAGACATCTATAGTGTTAAATTTACAAATGATATTAATTACCAAACTGGGAAAGAAATTTTCAAGAAAACAGAATGTGTGATTCAATTTGAGGATTTATATAACAGTACCTTTAAAAAGAGATGTATAATTAATAATTTAGAATTCTAAACAAGTTTTTTATTCTGATAAATTAAAAATGTAGCTAACAAAACCTAAACTGCATTGAAACGCAGTTTAGCCAAACCGTTGTGCAACATGTAAACAGTACGACAATGAAACTTTTAACATACTTGACATTATTGACAATCGTTGGTTGTGTAAATGTACTGTCACCTGAGGAGAAGCGACAATATCAAGAAAGATATACTAAGGCACAGGCAGGAGTATCTGACTGGATTAATAAACATGCACTATATCCTGACAGCTATAAGTCAATATCATTTGGACAGTTTTCAGAATCAGTCTCCAAGCGACATGACGAGAAAATTTCTGGCACTGAGAAGTATGTAATTAAGCATACCCACAAAATCTTTGACAAGGACAGTAACTCGGTGACATTTAGTGGCTACTTCATTCTCGAAAACGACTTTGATGTAAATATCATTGAGGTAGAGAGAAGTAATTCAATTGGCGGAGCATTTCCTCCGCAGACACAAGTATGGACAGACAAATTCGCACGACCGTTAAACGCACAGGACAGTTTGGAACTTGACAAGAAACAAGAAAAAGTCATGGACAAGTTCATCAAAGAAATGAAAGACGGGATTGAAAGCGGAGACTTTCATACAGAAGACCCGGATGGCATGGGCAAATTAAAGAACTTGATTGACACACTTGAAAAAAAAAAATAAAGAAGCACGATTACCCAACAAAAGCTATGTAACCATAGTAGCGCAAATCCAACGCTCAAACCAAAACTACGGTTCATAGCAAGAACGTTAAACACAATCCCAAAAAAAAAATCCCGATTCTCTTACGAGCATCGGGATTTCAATTTTATAACAGGATTCTTTTAAGAACCTGCCTGTGTTTTAATCAAGTTTAAAGCAGAACCTGCTCTAAACCATGCAATTTGTTGTGCATTGTAAGTATGGTTCAATTTAATGGCGTCTTTCGAGCCATCGGCATGTACCACTTCTAGCGTCAATTGCTTGTTAGGAGCAAAATCTTCCAAGTCCACAAAATTGAAGGTATCATCTTCATGTATCAAGTCGTAGTCAGCCTCGGTGTCAAAAGTCAAACCAAGCATTCCTTGTTTTTTCAGGTTGGTTTCGTGGATACGCGCAAACGATTTTACAACAACTGCAATTACCCCCAAATGGCGCGGCTCCATAGCCGCATGCTCGCGCGAAGAACCTTCGCCATAGTTGTGGTCGCCCACAACAATAGAAGGCACGCCAGCGGCTTTGTAAGTACGTGCCACATTTGGAACCTCATCTTTAGATCCATCCAATTGGCTTTGCACCAAATTGGTCTTTCCTGTAAAGGCATTCACTGCTCCAATCAAACAGTTGTTCGAAATATTATCTAAATGTCCACGAAAACGCAGCCAAGGCCCTGCCATAGAAATATGGTCGGTGGTACATTTTCCTTCGGCCTTAATCAACAATTTCGCATTGCCAATATTCTTGCCATCCCAAGCCGCAAAAGGGCTTAGCAATTGCAAACGCTCCGAATCTGGATTTACTTTTATTTCGACAGAAGCTCCATTCGCTGCTGGAGTTTGGTAACCATTGTCTTTTACATCAAATCCTTTGCTTGGCAATTCGTCTCCAAAAGGAGGATCCAATTTTACCTGCTCGCCTTTGTCATTGGTCAAAGTATCAGTAATCGGATTGAAACCCAAGTCACCAGAAATTGCAATGGCAGCAACCATTTCGGGAGAGGTTACAAAAGCATGTGTATTAGGGTTGCCATCTGCACGTTTCGAGAAGTTTCTGTTAAACGAGTGTACAATGGTATTTTTCTCTTGCTTGTCGGCACCAGCTCTCGCCCACTGCCCAATACAAGGTCCACAAGCATTGGTAAAAATGGTGGCATTCAACTCTTCAAAGGCTTTTAACAAACCATCGCGCTCTGCGGTAAAACGTACTTGCTCAGAACCCGGGTTTATTCCAAACTCGGCCTTGGTGGTCAAACCTTTCGCTACCGCTTGTTTGGCAATAGAAGAGGCTCTGTCCAAATCTTCGTAAGACGAGTTGGTACAAGAACCAATCAATCCCCATTCGACCTTTGTAGGCCAACCGTTGGCTTCTGCTTCGGCTCTCATTTTAGAAACAGGCGTTGCTCTGTCTGGCGTAAAAGGCCCATTTACATGTGGCTCTAAGGTAGAAAGGTCAATTTCAATAACTTGGTCGAAATACTGTTCTGGGTTTGCATATACTTCAGCATCGCCCGTTAAATGTTCTTTTACTGTATTTGCCAAATCGGCAATAGCGTCACGGTCTGTAGCACGCAAATAGCGCTCCATAGAGGCATCATATCCAAAAGTAGAAGTGGTAGCACCTATTTCGGCTCCCATGTTACAAATGGTTCCCTTTCCGGTACACGAAAGGTTGTTGGCTCCTTCGCCAAAATATTCAACAATACTTCCAGTACCACCTTTTACAGTAAGGATACCCGCCACTTTTAAGATGACATCTTTTGAGGAAGTCCATCCATTCAATTTACCAGTCAGTTTTACCCCAATCAATTTCGGGAATTTCAATTCCCAAGGCATACCCGCCATAACATCTACAGCATCAGCCCCACCAACACCAATGGCTACCATTCCCAATCCTCCTGCATTTACAGTATGCGAATCGGTACCAATCATCATCCCGCCAGGGAATGCATAATTTTCCAGTACAACTTGGTGGATAATCCCCGCGCCAGGTTTCCAAAAACCAATGCCATATTTGTTGGAGACGCTTTCTAAGAAATTAAAAACTTCAGAACTTCTGTTGATTGCTTCTTGCAGATCTGCATCAGCACCAATTTTTGCTTGAATAAGGTGGTCGCAATGTACCGTTGAAGGAACAGCTGCTTGGTCTTTACCGGCTTGCATAAACTGCAAAAGCGCCATCTGTGCCGTAGCATCTTGCATGGCTACACGGTCGGGTGCAAAATCCACATACGACTCTCCTCTAGCGAAAGCCGTTTTTGCTTCGCCATCCCACAAGTGGGTATAAAGTATTTTTTCTGAAAGTGTTAAGGGCTTGCCTACTGTTTTACGCGCAGCAGCAATTCGCTCTTGCATTTTGGAATACACCCCTTTTATCATTTCTATATCGAATGCCATACATTATTTTTTTTATTGGGTTTTAAGTTACTGTTTATATAGCAGAAGTCATAATTGTAGCCAGCTTGATATAAAACCTATTATGAATACCCCAAGCTCCCGTGCGAACCTTTCGCGCGATTTACAATTCCAAGCTCCCAAGCGAACCTTTCGCACAGTTTACAATTCAAAGCTCCCAAGCGAACCTTTCGCACAGTTTACAATTCCAAGCTCC
>JBLHRE010000152.1:0-4365 GCA_047625765.1 Flavobacteriales bacterium | reverse complement strand
GTCTTGCATTAATGCCATCTGTGATTTTCTTTTCTTCATAAACATCTTTTTTAGCCTCAATTAGATGTCTGTTGGTAATTGCTAGCTGTTCTCTAAAAAAATCAATAGCATCAATCAATAGGTCTAAGGAATCGTCAATAGATTGTCCCGTAGCGATAGGGTTTGTGTAGAGTAGGTTTCGCTCAGACTCTAAGGATTTTAAGTACTCATTGGCTAATTCTAAAATCCAATTCTGATTGCGCAAAGAATCCTCTGTTCGAATTAATTTTCGGTAATAAGGGCTTCTTATTACTGCATCGCCTTCAACATAACGTTGGTCGTGTTTTACTTCCATTATGGTATAATCTCCAGACCCTTCTACCTGAATACTGTTTGGGTCTATTCCGGCTTCCAGTTTTCCAATAATCAATTCTGTTGTTCCGGCACCAATACTTGTAGAAGATTCCCGCTCTATTTGAGCACCCTGCATGAACACGGTAACCTTTTTAATTTTACTGTCTAACTGAATGTTAGATTGCCCCATTGCAACAAAGGACAATAAGATAAAGGGCAATACTGTTTTAAATAAACGCATAGTTCGAAATGTTTGTGGCTCAAAGATAATTTGCTCAACCCAGCAAACCAATATTAGTCCATGATAATATTAACAATGAACTTTATAATAGAAAGATTTAAAGTATAGAATGTGTAAATTTGCTATATGAAAAGAATGTTGAGCATTTTAATTGCGTTATACTACCTAGCAGGATCGGCTGGGATTAGTATGAATTTGCATTATTGTGCAGGCGAAATAGAGTCTTTAAGTATTGGAACCGAAGCTGATTTTTGCTGTTGTGCTGGATTCGAAAAGGTAAATACCTGTTGTGGAGACACTCAGATTGTATTTGAAATAGAGGAAGATCAGGAACTTATTGTAAACAACTTTAGTTTCTCTCCAATAATTTTGGCGCATAATACTACAGAATTAACGTCTACTATTTTTGATAAAAGTGAATCCGCTAATTGGAATCATAAAGATTTATCAATACCTCCCTCAAAGCCCTTGTGGCTTTTGTTCCAAAGTCCTTTGGATTACGCTTGATACGATGTTTTTTTTTAGATTAAAACAGTGTTTAATATCAAGTAAATTATCATGAAAAATATAAAATCGATATTGGCTGCTATAGCCATTTTTGCTGCATTTCAAGTAAATGCTCAAACTAAAATCAAGAAGATAGATTCATTACAATTTGAAGTAAAAGGAGTTTGTCTGATGTGTAAAGAGCGCATCGAAAAATCGGCTCTTGTAAAAGGTGTAAAATTGGCCGAATGGGATAAAGCCACCCATCAAATAACGGTTATATACAAGCCAGCTAAAATCACCAAAGAAGAAATTCATAAAGCCATTGCAGAAAGTGGACATTCTACTAGTCTGCTAAAAGCTTCTTTAGATAATTACGAAAAGCTTCCTGCTTGCTGCGCCTATAAGGAAGTTCACGACCATTGATTAAATCCTTAATCTCTAAAGGACTTATTCTCTTACTTACTATTTTCTCTCAAACATTGTTGGCGCAAACGAACAATATACAGGGTAAAGTTGTTGAAATAGTAAATGGAGAAAAAGTTGGAATGCCTTTAGCCAATGTATATTGGTTGGATGGCAGTTTAGGAACAATAACAAATAATTCAGGAGCATTCGAAATAGCCCTTTCAGAGGGTCAGCATATGCTTGTGGCTAGCTTTGTTGGGTATAAATCGGATACGGTTCATGTGGGCGATAATACTGCCATAGAGTTTGTCTTAAGCTCTGATGCGCAATTGAAAGAGGTTACGCTAATCCAACGCGAAAAAGCCACTAAGGTTAATTTGTTTGGTGCAGTAAAAGTGGAGACTATTGACGAGCGTGAACTGTTAAAAGCAGCTTGCTGTAACCTTAGCGAAAGTTTCGAAACCAATCCTTCTGTAGATGTATCTATTTCTGATGCCGTAACAGGAACCAAGCAAATCCAAATGTTGGGCTTGGCAGGACCTTATGCTCAAATAACAAGAGAAAACATCCCAGATGTAAGGGGTTTGTCGGCTGTTTCTGGTTTAACTTTTACGCCAGGACATTGGATAGAAAGTATACAATTAAATAAGGGTGCAGGATCGGTTGTTAATGGATATGAAAGTATCACGGGACAGATCAATGTAAATCTCCGTAATCCTAGAAGCATGGATAAAATGTATCTAAATTTCTATGCAAATGGAGGGGGTAGAATGGAAGCCAATGCCAATTTTAAAGCAGATATAGGCAAGAAATTGGGGACGGGATTGTTGGTGCACTGGAATGCCAACAATCAAGAGAACGATGTAAATGCTGATGGGTTTTTGGACATGCCTATTGGTAAAACGGTTAATGTGTTGAACCGTTGGGAATTGTATAGTAATTTATGGCATGTGCAGTTTGGTGTCAAAGGTTTGATGGTAGATAAAACATCTGGTCAGTTTGGTAAAGAAGATTCTTTGTGGAAAGGAGCGAATGAAAGCCAGCGATTGGAATCTTGGGCGAAAATAGGCAAGGTGAACAAAGAGAAACCTTGGCAAAGTACGGGTCTGCAATTAAGTGCTTCGGTGTACAATCATAACATGAAATTTGGCGACCGTTTTCACAATGGGATACAAGAGTCATTCTACGCTAATTTGGTACATCAAACGATTATTGGAAATACCAACAACACTATTAAACTAGGGGCCTCGTACCAATGGGATAGATTTGATGAAGAAATTGCTGTTGCCAATTACAACTATATTGAAAGCGTACCAGGAGTATTTACAGAATACGCATACAAGTATGGAGAGTCGTTTGATTTGGTAATTGGCTTAAGAGCCGATTACCATAATATATTCGGAGTCTTTGCAACACCTCGTATGCATGCCCGTTGGGCAATAAACGAAACTTCGGTATTGCGCTTTTCTGGAGGAAGAGGAGCGAGGACTGCCCGAGTTTTTGCAGAAAATATGGGCAGCTTTGCCAGTAACAGAGCCATCATCAATGGCAATGTTAATTTTTCAGGATTCGCTCAGAACTCTCCAGAAACGTATGGTGTCAATCAAGAGATTGCTTGGAACTTTGGTTTAAACTTTACCAAGAAATTTAGACTGGATTACAGAGATGGTGTTATTTCTGCTGATCTATATAGCACCCAATTTATAGAGCAGGTGATTATTGATTATGATGCCAATCCTCAGCAAATGGTCTATTACAATCTATCTAATGTAGCAGGAGCTAAGTCATTTGCCAATAGTTTGCAATTGCAATTGGATTATGAAGTGATCAATAGATTGGATGTACGTCTTGCATATCGTTTTTTAGATGTTAGAAACTCCTATATGGACAATGGTTTGCTACAAAAACCGCTTCAATCGAAACACCGATCGTTTATTAATGTGGCTTACGAAACGCGAACAGATTTAAAATTTGATGCCACATTAAATTGGGTAGGAGCGCAACGATTGCCTATTACTTCTGGTAACCCGGAGGAATTCAGGCTTGAAAAAAATTCACCTTCTTACTTTTTACTCAATCTTCAAATCAGCAAGTTTATCGAAAAAAACGGATTTGATATATATATTGGGGTAGAAAACGTCTTAGACTATAGACAAGAGCAAGCAATAGTTGCAGCTTCGGATCCATCAAGCCCTTATTTTGATGCCTCGATGGTATGGGCACCAGTGTTTGGAAGGACTATTTATGCGGGTCTAAGGTACAAGTTGAAATAAAGTATGATGATTGTCATAAATTATCTAGAATTTCGTTTCAATTTATTAGCTGAATAAGAGGTAAATAGCCGTATCTTTGTACCTCTCAATTACCTTAATGATATTAAAAAGGTAATGGGGTCAAATGAACATTAAGTTATGAGTGATATTAAATTTTCCAGACAAGCTGATAGTACGTTTTATGCAACTCTAAAGAAGCGCGTAGACAACTACTTTATTGAGAAGAACATCTCTCGATTTGGTAACTCAAGCATGGTTTTAAAAACCATTTTCACATTGGCGATGTACTTGGGGCCTTTGGCATTTATTATTTTGGTGCCAGTAAACAACGTTTGGTTGTATTTGGCTATTTGGTTGTTGATAGGCTTAGGGAAGTCTGCGGTAGGCATGTGTGTAATGCATGACGCTAATCACGGTTCTTATTCTAGCAAAAAGTGGGTCAACTTTTTGTTAAGCCAAACCATGAACTTATTAGGTGGAAATTCCAATGTTTGGAAAATTCAACATAACGTATTGCACCATACATTTACCAATGTCGATGGAGTGGACGATGATTTGGAAGGGCCAGGATTTATGCGTTTTTCTCCGCATCAACCTAAAAAACCAATACATAAGTATCAGCAT
>JBLHRE010000151.1:0-4417 GCA_047625765.1 Flavobacteriales bacterium | reverse complement strand
ATTGGACTACAACTTACCTTAATTCTAATTACTCATTAATAGAAAGTGTGCACTTTCCAAATGTCGATACGGGCTATGTAATTACTTATAGGGGAGATGTATATGCAAGTTACGATGCGGGCAACAATTGGGATGTGGTTTCTACAATAGAAGGAGCACCCGATAATGGGCGCATTAAGTTTCTTAATGGAACTACAGGTTTAGTGGTTGCAAATGGAAACGGCTATTTAACAACAGATGCAGGTAAAACATGGACTTACGATGTGGGTGACTTTATGATTTTATCAGATGTTGATATACTATCAAAAGATGTGATTTATGGGGTAGGTCGAAATGGTTTATTTATAAAAAGAAGTCAGCCTTTAAGTATTGGTGAGTTTGATGAAGTTTCAATTTTTAGTATTTACCCTAATCCAGTTGTTGATCAGTTATCAATTGTAATGAGTACGGGGTTTAGTGAGACAATTGTTATATATAACAGTTCCGGAATTGAAATTCATCAAGCAAACCTTTCGGGCTCGAAAATAATTGATGTTTCAATGTGGGACAAAGGGCTGTACATTATAGACCTAAGCTTAAAGAATGGGGCACATTATCAAAAGAAATTTATAAAGCAATAATCTTAAATTAAAGCATAAAAAAAGGGTCATCTCTATATTAGAAATGACCCTTTTATATTTGAGAACCTAAGTTTTATTTAGAGTGACAAGCTTTTGTGCAAGCCTCACCTTTTGCATGAGAACAAGCCATTTCAGCGGATGCTTTCTTTTTAGCAGCGCATGCTTTTTTACAAGCTTTCTTGTCTGCTTTTGAACATGCTTTTTTGTCAGCTTTGGTAGATGTTTTAGCATCTTTTGCACAACATGGTTTTGTACAATCAGACTTACATGTCTTTGCATCAGCTTTTGTAGCAGTACAACAAGCCTTAGCGCAATTTTTAGCACATGCTTTTTTAACTACTTCAGTGGTAATTTCCTTCGCTTCGGTAGCGGGTTTTGTCTCTGCTGTCTGAGCAAAGCTAAGGGTTGCAACCAAACTAAAACCCAAGGCAAATAAGAACTTTTTCATACTTTTCAATTTTAAATTTATTTTCAGTTTAAAGGTTTATTCTAAGCATTCCAATAGCTGCAGAGGCATTGGGATTGTCGGTTCCGTTGATTATTGTCAAGAGATCACCAAAGGCAAAACCGGCCTCCAATTTACCAAATAATCCTAATGTAACACCAATAGGAATTGAAGTACCATATTGTTGATTTAGGTTAACTCCGGAGCTCACTTTTAGCAGTCCAACCAAATTAACTTGCAATCCTAAAATCAGACTGGCCTTATCAAACGCAGGTTCGTCATTATTTATTGGAGCAATAAAATCAACACCAATTTGAAACATTTCAGAAGCTTTTATACCAGCTCCAATTCTTATTCTAGTAGGTAATTTAGTAGAGTAGGATTTACCTTCTTCCATTTTCAACACCCCATCCTTACTGTAAATATACTCGGCTTGTTCTTTCCAAGAGAAATCTTCACTACCATTATCGGCAGGTTGCTGAATGGTAGTGTCTTTAGCAACCAATACATTTGTAGTCCATTCTATAGAGCCAATATCGACAATAGAAATACCTGCTCTAAATGCACCTCCTAATTTAATGCTTCCTCCAATATCGAAACCATAACCTTGGCCCGGAGCATTAAATAGGTTTTCTGCCTCTTGTGGGTCGAAATTTAAAATGCCATTGTAATTGATGTCTTTGGCATTGTTAGAAAAAGAAGATCGGCCAACAAAAATACCATCTTCAGATTTTATGGTAAGGTTGCCCATACCCCAAATGTATTTAAAGCCAATTCCTCCAAAAATTTCAAGCTTGTCGTTAAGAATACTAGCTAGCTTTAAACCGTAAGCCACATTAAATTCTCTAAGCGAGGTATAGGTGATATTTGTTCCGTCTAGCAGTTCTCCCACATTTTTACTGTATGTAGCACTGTCCTGGAATACAGCCGCATCTCTACCATTAAAAATAATATCAGATACCACTTCATTCAATCCAATATGGGTAGTGGTTCTAGAATTTAGGCTAATTGCTAGAGCGCCAATTTTAGGAATTTTCACAGAAGCTCCCAGCCATTGTGCATTGAAATTGTAATTCAAGCCTTGCGGGTCAACAAACAATGCCGAAAAAGTTTCTTTTTGTTCCGCACTAATTGCATCACCACGATTCAGAAAAAGGGTTTTTAAATCAGCAATGGCAAGAGAATTTGATTGAACGTTCCATCCAAATCCCAAAATACCAACAGACAGTAATTTATTATCAGACCATCCTAAGTTGGATGGGTTGATGCCAATTGCGTCAAAATTTCTATTGAAAGTAGTTGCAGCGCCTCCACGTCCCATGGTTAAAGGGAGGGCCGTATTTATTTGAGCGTTAGTTACAAATACAGTAAAAAAGGCTAAACTTAAAAGAAGTATATTTTTCATAATACAGAAAGGTTCTGTCCAGCTACAAATGTAATAACTTTGGACTTTAAATATTTGGTATATGAGATTGCTATTCGTGTTAATTGTTGCTGTTTCTGGTTTTGTTGGATGTGCGCCAAAATCAGCTGAGAAAACTCCAAAACCTAAAGGTCTTTTGAAAGAAAAGGAAATGGTAGAAATAATGTCTGATTTACAATTGATAGAAGCCGCAAAAACGATGCATCACTTTAATCCAGATAGTGTTGACCAAGACAAAAGGCGCTATATGCAAGAGGTATATAGTAAGCATAATGTCTCCGACACCCTTTTCTTGAAAAGTTTAGAGTATTACTCTGGGAAAGAAAAGAAGATGTTGGAGATTTATGATAAAGTGATTGAATCATTGCAGACCCAACAAGAAGATTATCGTTAATGCTCTTTGAGGTAAAGCGCAGAAAAGTCAGAAATGGTTTCTTCTAGTGTGCGGAATGTAAGGCCCATTTCATTCCGGATTTTTGCAGACGAAAATGTACTGTTCCTTTGTGCAGATCTAGCAGTTTCTTTGGTGATGAATGGTTTGCCGCCAAAAAGTGCAGTCCTAAGTCTTTCAACACGCCAAAGTAATTCTCCCATCCATTTTGCAGCAGCTTTTTTTGGAGGCTTAACTTTTAATCCTAGCGCTATTTTCTCGAAAAGGCTCTTGTAGGATATTGTTTCTGATGCAAGAATATAACGCTGCGCTGAGATGTCGCTTTCCATTAGCGCAAGCATCGTTTTAGAAACATCTCTTACATCCACAAAACTATTGCTACCTAAACTATAAAAGGGAAGACCTTTTGCTACGGCTCCAAAAATAGCAGAGCTACCTTCAGTCCAAAATCCAGGGCCTAATACAATTGTAGGATTTACCATTGCAGCATTTAAACCTTCTTCTGTGCCACGCCAAACTTCTAATTCTGCAGCATATTTACTAATGCTATAATTAGAGTTGTCTGGATTATTTTTCCAAGTATTCTCCTCTGTAGTAACAGGGATTTTATCGTCAGTGCCAATAGCTGCAACAGAACTTACATAAAGCAACTTCTCGATATTAAATTGCAAACAAAGGTTAACTATATTTTGGGTGCCTTGGTAGTTGACTTCAAATAGCGCATTGTAATTTTTAGGGGCAAAAGAAACCAATGCAGCACAATGGTATACATGGCTTACACCTTCGAAAGCATCCTCTAGACTTCCAATATTTAAAATGTCAGCAGCCAGCCATTCAATTTTATCAAGTAAAGGTTTTGGGTTAGAGTGGTAATAAGAAAAAACTTTTTCTACCTGAGCGATTTTGGATTTATCTCTATAAATGGCACGAACAGGAGTATTTCCTTGCACCAAGTCAAACAATAAATGACTACCAATTAAACCTGTTCCTCCTGTTACTAAAATCATGTCGGTAAAAGTAACAATTCGATGGATGTTGAAGCACATGGGTTTGCCTATATTTGCGACCTTAAATTTAAAATTACGCAGATGAATTTTGTAGAAGAGCTACGATGGAGAGGTATGATTCACGATATGATGCCAGGAGCAGAAGATCAGTTGAACAAGGAAATGACATCGGGTTATATCGGTTTTGATCCAACAGCAGACTCATTACATATCGGCAGTTTGGTTCAAATTATGACTTTGGTGCATCTACAAAAGGCGGGACATAGGCCTGTGGCATTGGTTGGAGGAGCAACAGGAATGGTTGGTGATCCTTCTGGGAAATCTCAAGAAAGAAATTTACTTTCTTCGGATCTATTAGATCATAACCTCAAATGTGTTCAAGCTCAATTGGAGCGTTTCTTGGACTTTGATTGTGGCGAAAATTCGGCTGAGGTCTTAAACAACTACGATTGGTTCAAGGATATTAGCTTCTTAGATTTTATTAGAGATGTTGGTAAACATATTACCGTTAACTATATGTTGGCCAAAGAT
>JBLHRE010000150.1:0-4490 GCA_047625765.1 Flavobacteriales bacterium | reverse complement strand
TAAATGTTGTAATCTTTTCTTTTGCTGCTTATCTGCTGTCTATTGAAATTGCATTGTATTCCATGATTACCTACATCGCTGCCTCCAAAACCCTGGACTTCATCATAGAAGGAATTGAAGAGTACATTGGCGTAACCATCATATCATCACAAAGCACACGTATTAAGGAAATGATTATTGATGACTTGGGGCGTGGAGTTACCATTTACAAGGGCCAAGGAGGTTATTCGAAAAATGGTGAATCGAAAGAAATGGATATTATTTATACGGTAATTACCCGATTGGAATTGAATAAACTAAACACCGAAATAGAAAAAATAGAGCCGAAAGCCTTTATCGTTATGAATAGCATTAAAGACATCAAAGGTGGAATGATCAAAAAAAGGTCTTTAAAAGATTAAATTTTTCTTTTCCAGGAATCCTCTATTATTTGCAATTACTCGTCTTATAATCTTCAAATAGCATTAGTCTGTTCTTATTTGCACCCTTTTTAGTGTTGATTTAATTACTCCCATGCATATCATTAGCTAAGCACTATTTCAAAAAATACCAAGGAAAAGTGTTTATTAAAAGCTGCCTTGCGCTAAATTTTATTATGTATTTGGCTCTCTTAACAGGGTTTTGAATATTGGGGGCTTTCGAAATTATATCCTAATGATTTGTACTAAGCTCATTTCTTAATTGGTAACTTACCCGGGTAAAATGCGTGTTTATACAATAAGAAATGGAAATAAATAATTCAAATATTCTAATAACAGGAGGTAGCTCTGGTATTGGAAAAGAAACAGCCAAACAGTTTATTCAAAAAGGAGCTAAAGTTGTGATTACGGGGAGGGATGAAGAAAAACTAAGCCAAGTAGCTACAGCAATTGGAGCTATCCCACTTTTATTCGACATAAGCAATTTAGATACCATTGAAGAAAAGGCTCAAAAAGCTATTTCACTTTTAGGTGGTAAAATTGATGTTTTGGTAAACAATGCTGGAATAGGTGTTTTTCCGAAACTAGGTGAAATAAGCAAAGAAGATTTACAGTCGGTGTTTGGCACCAACGTGTTTGGCTTGGCCTTATTAACACAAGAAATTGTCAAAACATTCAAAGAACAAAACAACGGAAACATTGTAAACATTGGTTCTAGTGCCAGTTTAAAAGGCTTTGAAAGAGGCAGTGTTTATGCTGCATCTAAATTTGCACTACGAGGAATGACCCAATCGTGGCAAGCTGAATTACGGAAATTCAACATTCGTGTTTCTTTAGTTAATCCAAGCGAAGTAGCAACTGCCTTTGCCGATCCCGATAGAATAGAACGAGAAGAGGTTTCTAACAAGCTAGGAGCAGAAGAAATAGCCCATTCTATTGTTTCTGTTATTGAGATGCGCGACAAAGGATTTATACCCGAAGTAAACATTTGGGCAACCAATCCTTTCTAAATTTCGGACGGGTAAAGCATACGATTTCGGCTTGAGCAACTACCTATCTTTCAATCGGTTGACATTTAACTCAAATACAATCTGAATAAAGACTTCTGGTTTTTCCTTTTCAAAAATATCCTCATTCATCTTGTATTGCCACTTGTCCCAAATAAATACAGACTCAGAGAAGTTAGCTGCCACAAAAGGAATAACGTAATCACCAAAAGAATCGCGAATTACTAGCCCTTTTGGATAGTCTTTGTGTTTGGTTTTTTTCACCACTTCATATCCCCAAGAATAAGCAAAATCAGAAACGCGATACCCACGTTTCTCTCCATTCTCTACACGTAAATTAGTATCTATTGGAGAGTACTTGTATTCCGTTTCTCTTAAGAAGGAACTTGCATTTATGGCCGTGGCCAAATTCCCACCTTTTCTAAGGTTTTTGCGTGCTTTGTAGTCCTCTGTAGAAATGGGTGCTATTTGAGGTTAGTCTTTTCGCAACATTTCGTTTATGGCTATTCCTGCATGCATCCCTCCTGTTTGGTTCCAGTGATTGTCCAAGCGGTGGTAAAAACCTTCGGTGTTTTCCTTTTCGAAGACCCGCCTCAAATCCAAGAAATCGATTTGCGCTTTCTCTGCACTTTCTGCTATCTGATCCAAGCGGTTATATTTTGCTTCGTGCTGTTGGATACTCCAGGGCACTTGCGCTTTAAATACATGGTATTTACTGGGGATTAAAACTAAGTAGTACTGGCATCCTCTTTCTTCACAATAGCTCTTCCTTCTTGCTAGCTCGTCTTGTAATTCTTCCAATTGATTGTCATACATCATATAGCCACCCATGTATAAATCAGCAGCGGTCTTGAAATCAAAATAAAAATCATCCGCTGCTTTGATCAACTTATCCGGTTTTTCTGGTTTCACCAAAGCATACGAAATGTATGCATACCATAGGTTGTATAGGCTTCTTAACGAAAAATGATCATTAAAATAAGCATCGAAATTGGACGGATACTCCTCCATTGTTGCTACCGACAATTCAGGCTTTTCGGATAAGGTTCTGTTTTCCTTTTTCGAATCATCAAAACCCTATCTCACTCATTTTCAAGCGAAGAACAAATTCAAAATACAAGATTAAAAAAAAGACATCAAATCCCCAACAAACACGGTGTTTATAGAAAGAATAAAACTATATTTGCCGAGCTAAAAACGAAGTAATTATCACTTCTAAGCACGGTCTGGTAGTTCAGTTGGTTAGAATACATGCCTGTCACGCATGGGGTCGCGGGTTCGAGTCCCGTCCAGACCGCAAGAGTTTCAAAGACTCAAATACAAAGCTCTTATGGCTGAGAGTTTAGAAAAGTCCAAGACGTATCAAATGTCTTGGACTTTTTGCTTTTATAAGGTTTTGGTAATACTCTCCCTACCACCTTATATACCCATTCCAATAAAGATCTAAATGAGCCTTGTTTAAGCACCCAATACGTCTTGTAATTCAGATTCGTTATCGTTTTTGGGAATCTATAATACATACGCTTACAAAGTAAATGTTGCGCTTATACATTACGCTGTACCTTAATCACCTTTATTGTCTCTTCTTAGCAAGATTATTAACGACAGAAACCTGAAAAGGCTTCATCCATTTTTCTCGTATTTATAATCGTAAGGACAATGAAAAATATCTCTATAATTATTGGCTTAGCCTTCTTATTCAGTTGTGCTTCTATAAAACCACCATCAACGAGCACTTCCGAGTGTACGAATTGTCCATTAGAAAGGGTCGAATTTTGGAATCGTTGGTTAGCTGTATGTGCACCAGGAAATGATGCATCATCCACCAGTGCAGATCGGCCTAGAACATTTTTCCGTACAGTTGGGGTGAAATATGAGGGGTTCAAAGCTAAAGACTCTTTGGATTATGTAGCTATGGTAGATCTTTACCCGTCTGAAAAACAAGCCCAAGAATACTTACCTAACGTAATTCGTTCTGGTAGTGATTATCCAAACAAAGCGGTGGTTACTAAGGGGGAGTATCTTACGAAGATCGTTAAAATCGGAAATGACATTTCAGGCTATTCCGTTTATTACATCACACCCGAGGAACTTGAGCGTTTAAAGATGAAACCCAGTAGAATTGAACAAGAATTGGGTTTACCATTAACAAGTAATGCAGGGGTTTATTTAGTTTACAGAATGTATGCTTTAAACGATAACGTTGTTTTTCAATCTAATGTCGCCCCCACTGTTCAATACAGTTCCCCTAGTAAGGCTGTTTATTGGACTAGCGGAGGAGCAATGCAAACTTTAGTTTTAAATAATAGCAATACAACACTTTGGGCAAAAGATTCAATTGCTTTAGATACGTTAAAGATTCAAACTCTTCCAGATATAAATCAAACAACAAGCCTCAAAGAATAAATCTTAAAAATTATCTGATGAATGAATTTCCCCAAAACCAACATTAAATTTTTGAAAGCCCTTAAGTAATGAGAGTGACTGTATTTAAGCACATTACCTTAAAAACAACCCTACAGTTCGCTAAGGCTTATTTTTAGCTGAAACGTTGTATACCACTACAAATAAGGAATAAACTAAAAAAACTATACTCTCAAAACAAAACTCATGCAAGCAATTAAGATAGGGCAGGTAAATAGAATCAAAAATCAAAAAAACAATTGACCCTACCTCTGTATTTAATTTGATACAGACTGATAAAGAAATGCTTATGCAATACTTTAATCGCCATTCTACAAAATTAACATTAAGCGTTAATGAAGAACTTTCTAACCGAGAAATTGAAGTTCTAAAATTAATTTGCCATGAACACACTAATCAAGAAATTGCTGATCAATTATTTTTAAGTAAACGCACTATAGAGAGTCATAGAAAAAGAATCCTCGAAAAAGTTGGCGCTAAAAACACTGTTGGTTTAGTTGTCTTTGCTATTGCTAACGAGATACACCAACTACCCCCTTTTTTACAGACCATTTAAATACAGAAAATACGATTTGCTGTTTTCCACTCTAAAAGTCTATGAAAATTACTACCCTATTCCATCTTTTAACAAATTCTATTT
>JBLHRE010000149.1:0-4524 GCA_047625765.1 Flavobacteriales bacterium | reverse complement strand
ACGGCAAACCTGTGCCAATTGAAACAATTCTTTTTGATTTCCTTTCTGTCTTTTATCGATTGCTTTGAGTTGAATAAAAGCAGTATCAAAGTTTTTTTCTTGGATGAATAACCAGCTCAACAGATTTGAGATTAAATCGTTTTGCCCTTTTTGTAGTCGATCTAAAAGCAATTCTCTTAAAATGATATTGCTATTGTTTTCAGGGTCATCGGTAGTAGCTCGTGCCAGTCGGTTTTTTACCGTACCACTATAAGCAGGATTGAATTCTTGTAGCTGTAGGTAAGTATCAAAGAAAGATTTCTGATCCTTTAGTTGGGCATAAATTTCAGCCATCTGAATTAGGTAATTGGGAGAGGGCCTGTGTCCCATACCAATTTTATAGACTTCTAATGCTGCTTCAAATTTTTGTTTGTTGAAGAGTGCATTAGCGATAGAAGCTGCAAGATTTGGATTTTCTTTTACTTCGTCTAGAATTGCCGAGATAACTTTTTCTGATTTTTTTTTCTTGCCGTCAAGAAGGTAAAGGTCTGCCAAATCGAGTTGGTAGACAGTAGCATCGTTAAAGAGTTTTAATTGATGCTTGATATGTTTTTCGGTACTTTTAAAATCTTTTTGTACCACAAAACAATCCAACAAAGCTTTGTAATTAGCGCTGTTAGGTTTGTTATCGTAAAGATCTTGGTAAAGGGTTTGTGCTTTTTCAAAAGAACCAGCATCCATATATTCTTTGGCCAATTTTTCGTTAAAAGATTGTGCAGCAGTAGGCTTGTAAACCATAGCTGCTGCACAAAGTAATAGTATAGGCCAAAATTTGGACATAGTTTATTTGATAGTCTCTATTGCCTCTAGGACAATAGGATTAAGTTCGTTGAATCTTTCTTGTAAAGCCAATACTTGATTGCAAGCAGCTGTAGCTTTGCTCTCTAAAATCGAAACGGCTTTTGCTTCAGTCTCTACGTAAGTAATAAATGCGTCTTTGTCGATGTCTTTTTTTTGTAGGTCTGAGCGCAAGTTTTTCAATTGATTTTTAGTGTAGGCAACCTCTTTTATAAATGCAGATTGCTTGCTGCTGTACTTACTCATTGGCTTTCTAATGGCACGGTAATCAGATAATGTTGCAATAACAAATTCTCTATTAGACACATCGCGGTAATTCTCTTTCATGAAATCCATGTTGCTTGCTACAGTTTGGGCCGTAGAAGAAACTTCTTCCAAATTGATAGACATTACCTTAGATTCTACTGCAGAAACTCTGTTTTCTAATCCTGTAATTAAGTCTAAATCTTTTTGAGATACTGTTGTACAAGCAGTAAAAGATACTGCCAAGAGTAACATTGATAATTGCGAAAATCTTTTCATAGTAATTATTTAATAATATCGAATCCTGTATAAGAAACGAGTGCAGCAGGTATTTTAATGCCTTTTGCGGTTTGGTTGTTTTCTAATAATGCAGCTACAATTCTTGGTAATGCTAACGAACTTCCATTTAAGGTATGCGCTAATTGTGTTTTGCCTTCGCTGTTTTTGTAACGAAGCTTAAGTCGGTTGGCTTGGTAGGTTTCGAAATTTGAAACGGAACTTACTTCTAACCATCTTTCTTGTGCTGCCGAATATACCTCAAAATCATAAGTTAGGGCAGAGGTAAAGCCTAAATCTCCCCCGCATAAGCGTAAAATACGGTAAGGTAATTCAAGTTCATTGAGAATACCTTCGATATGAGAAACCATTTCGTTTAAGGTGTCGTAGGACTTGTCTGGATGTTGCACATTTACGATCTCCACCTTGTCGAATTGATGCAAACGATTTAGACCTCTTACATCTTTTCCATAAGAACCTGCTTCTCTTCTAAAACAAGGCGTGTATGCCGTGTATGAGATTGGAAAATCTTCTTCTTTTAAAATAACATCACGGAAAATATTGGTAACAGGAACTTCTGCAGTGGGAATAAGGTATAAATTATCTTCAGTTGCATGATACATTTGACCTTCCTTGTCTGGCAATTGTCCTGTGCCAAAGCCAGAAGCTTCGTTCACTAAAAGTGGAGGCTGAATTTCTTGGTACCCGGCTTGGGTATTTTTATCTAAGAAATAGTTGATAAGCGCTCTTTGTAATCTTGCCCCTTTGCCTGTGTAAACAGGGAATCCTGCTCCCGTAATTTTATTGCCAAGCTCAAAATCTATCAGCTCGTATTTGGTGGTTAAATCCCAGTGTGGTTGTGCATCCTTATCCAAGGTAGGAATGGTGCCACCACTCTTAATTTCTTCATTATCGTCCTCGCTGTTTCCAGCAGGAACCGAAGGGTGTGGAATGTTAGGAGCTTGCACTAACAATTGATGCAATTCGGTATTGGCATTAGAAAGAACTTCTTGCAATTGCTTGCTTTCTTCTTTCAATGTTTTGGTTTCTTCCTTGGCTGCATTAGCTTCTTGCACCTTGCCTTCTTTAAACATTTGCCCAATCGACTTTGCCAATTGGTTGCTTTTAGCCAAAATGTTGTCCAAACTAGCTTGCGTATTTCTGCGTTTTTCATCTATCTGAAAAACATCGTCAATCCACGTGCTTGCATCAAAACGTTTAATTGCTAAGGCTTTAATTGCGGCCTCCTTATTCTCCTTTAAAAATGCTACTGTAAGCATACCTTCAATATTGTTCTGTAAGTAGCAAAAATAGGATTATTGCCCGAATTTAGGCAATGGTTCTTGCTGAATTCTAAAGATTAAAATCCAATAAAAAACTCCCGCCAAAATTAATTAGCGGGAGCCTTATTTTTAGTGCAAAATCTAATGTTTCACTAATTTACCAGTAAGTGTTTTAATACCTTTTACTTGATAGAAATAGATTCCATCAGCATGATTGGTTAATGAAATGGTAAAAACTTTGCTATTTACTTTTTTGTGCAATACTATTTGCCCTTGCAGGTTATAGATGGTGATGTCGCTTTTTCCATTCTCAGCTCCATTCATATTGAATTTAAATTCTCCAGTACTTGGGTTAGGGTAAACCATTACAGAAAGGTCTTTGAGGTCTGCCTTAATTCCGATGCTGTTTTTATTGAACAGCTAGGAATGGTATAGTTGCCCGAGTAATCGCAAGACACCCAAAGTAGTGAGCTTGAATAAATGCTTGTTTCAACGTTATTGACATCAAAAGTTGCGAATCTTTCTCCAGGTTCGCAGGGTTCTTGTGCAAAGATGGAAATTGAAAGTAAGCCTAAAATAAGAAGAGAGTAGCGCTTTTTCATAGATTTTTGTTTGGATTAAAGGACTAACTTAGGGGAAATAGAATAGATGGTTTTTGGAGTTTTGACCAAAAAAAAAGCCTTTCCGGAAAGGAAAGGCTTTTTAAAATTTGAAACGCTATATTTTAGTTAGCTGCTTCCTCGAAAGGAACAACAGAAACAAATGAGCGATTGTTTTTTACTTTTTTGAAAGCAACTACGCCATCAACAGTAGCAAACAAAGTATGGTCTTTTCCCATTCCTACGTTTTCTCCTGGGTGATGCTGAGTACCTCTCTGGCGAACAATAATGTTTCCAGAAATAGCAGCTTGACCACCAAAAATTTTAACTCCTAATCGTTTCGATTCCGATTCACGACCGTTCTTCGAACTACCGACTCCTTTTTTATGTGCCATTTTATGGGGTTTTTAAAGGTTCGTAATTATTTATCTTCTGCTGTTGGCTCCTCAGCTTCCGCTTTTGGTGCAGCTTTCTTAGCAGGTGCTGATCCAGTAATCTTAGTGATCTCAATTTGCGTCAAATACTGACGGTGACCATTTCTTACCTTGTAGCCTTTTCTACGCTTTTTCTTAAATACAATCACTTTGTCACCTCTTAAGTGACTAACGATCTTAGCAGATACCTTAGCTCCGCTTATAGCTGGGGCGCCAACTTTAACACTTCCTTTGTCTTCGATTAAAAGAACTTGGTCGAAATCTAACTTTCCACCTTCTTCTCCTTGTAATCGGTTGACAAAGATTTGTTGGTCTTTTTCAACTTTATATTGATGCCCTGCTATTTCTACAATTGCATACATAATGTACAGTTTATTGTTAATAACAAATAAATTTAGGGCTGCAAAGATACGAAAGCTTTACAGCCGAACAACGTTTTTGTTGTTATTTTTTGATTTAGTTTGGCGCTTGTTTACCAAGTAAACACCTAACACAATGACTATTACTGCAAAGAATTGCAAGGTCAATAATTCCTCTCCATCCAAAACGCCCCAAATTATTGCAACAACGGGTATTAAATAGGTTACCGAAGACGCGAAAATTGCATTGCTTCTTTTTATCAATTCATTGAATAAAACAACCCCAATAGAGGTTCCAATAAAAGCTAAAATAAAGGTGTAGCCAAAACTACTATAACCTAAAGGATGTGTTGTTAAGACGGAGATAAAATCGGTAGTAAATAGATATATGGTTGCAGGGATACCAGCAAAACCAAGCGCAAGAAATGTTATTTGTACTGATTTTAAATCTTGTAAATATTGTTTGATGGTATTTGCGCTAATGGCATAACAG
>JBLHRE010000148.1:0-4524 GCA_047625765.1 Flavobacteriales bacterium | reverse complement strand
ATTAAAAGAGCGCATATTACATGCTTTAAATTTACTGCTGTCGTCATGTTACTTATTGTTTAATTTATAATTGATTGATATAAGAAAGTTTGTTCCCATTTCGTCTGAGAAATAGCGCATTTCATTTAGGTAGTTTCTATATTTTTGATTCAAAACATTTCTAAGCTCAAGACGTCCTGTAAAATTTCCTAGCGTATAATTCCATGATACGTTAAGTAGGAAATACCCATTGGGAGCATCCTTAAAATCAAATATTTCTGCATCACCATCAATTTCTGCATCACCATCAATAATCGATTGTGGTGAGATAGTTCTTGGAGCTGAAAATTGTCTAAATGTATAAGATGATTGAAGGGCAATAGAAGACTCCTTAACCTTCCAAAAATCCTTTGTTTTGAATATTAATTTCGCATTAATATTTACGGGTGGTTGGTTGATTAATGATTCGTTTTTTTTGACATTTTTAGACCATAAATAGCTTGCTCCAAAAACACCTTCTAAATTTTTGGCTAGCTTATAATGGTAGGTGAAATCAGCTCCTGCCAACAAGGCATCTGATTGTTCAATGATGTAAAAAGGCATGACACCTCTAATTGTATTAAAAATCCCAATAGGCCGCTGATAAATATAATTGTCTATATAGTTGATATATGCGGTTAGTTTCGAGCTATATTGTTTCTTTTTAATCTCAATTTCACTGATCCATTTATACCCTTGCTCCGGTTTAATTTTTGTTTCATTGAAATCCAGCACTTTATCTGTTTTAATATCTCCGTTATCATCAGAATAATAACGTAGAAGGCCAAATTGATTTTTAAACCCATGTTGACCAAAACTATATAACTCGGCCATATTAGGTGGTCTCCACGCAATACCTATGTTACTTCTAAAACGAATAAGATTTGATGATTCTTTTATGAAACCAATGGATGAAGTCACACTCTCAAAGCTATATTCCGATATAAATGGCTCTTGGTTTGTTTGCCTACCTCTTGCTGAATTGTTTTCAAAATCTACTCTTAATCCAAGTTCCAACTCTGATTTATCAAGTGGGTAATTTTCAATAATAAATGAACTAAATCGGTTTGTATTGTAGTTGGGGATAAAAGGCGTTGTCCCTGTTCCATAATTGTTATCGTTGTTTTGATAAAAATACTGCGCTCCAATAACCCCATTAAATCCATGCCAATTCGAATGTTTCCAATCTAACTGAATGTCACTTGTGTAAAGTGTTAGATCTATAATTGGTAAGTTTGCATTTCGTCTTACATCAAATTCTTGTCGTTTATTAATTTGTTGTCCTATTCTCAATGATAATTTGCTGCTGTCATTGTACCACCAATTAATTTCTGTAGAAGCCAGGTGATGTTCTAAGCGTTGATTAGGTTCGCCAATTTGATAAGAAAAAGGTTTAATAATTAGTGGTTTGGGAGCAACAAGAGATATAGCAAGTAAATTTCCACTTTCTGCAACCGAAGATCTCAATAAAGCCAGATTTTGTTTCACCAAACTATAATGGGTTTTTATATCCCAATTCGATACATGCAATCTCCATCCTGCGTTTAGTCCTAATTCCTCTTTCCCTGAATTCGTTAACAAATAATCAGGTGTATTTCTATCTCCAATTTTTGTGTAACTACCTCCCAAATAGTACGCTACTTTTTCATACCCTTTTCCAAAATTCAATGATCCTTGCCCCCCTTTTCCATTGGTTTGGAATCCTGAACCTACATGTAATTGAAAATCTCTATTCAATAATAGTGGGTGGGGTTCTGTTATAATTGCACCACCAATAGCTTCTGATCCATAGCGTATTCCCGAAGCTCCTTTTACCAGCGTTATTTTATTTAAGCTTGAAACATCTATTTCTGGAGCATGGTCAGTACCCCAATTTTGGAAACCATGTTTAAAACCATTGTTCAATATCAGAATCCTATTGCCATATAAACCATGAATAATTGGGAGTTGAACATTTGAACCATTTGACACAAAATTAACCCCATCTACCTCTGATAATACCGAGGCTATCGACCGTGTTGGGTCTTTAGATATTTCATCTTTTTTAATCGTTTCCTCTACTAATGACTGAGTTCTTTCTTCTCGCTTGTGTTTGACCGATATTACTATCTCGGAGAGCGTTTGAGCTGAATTTGATAATTTGATGTTAGAGGTATGATGGTGACTGTTTTTATGATTGTGCTCACATTCTGTATCCGAATACCCAATACAGCTAATAACCAGCATGTTCTCATTAGCGCACAAGCCCTCCAAAACATAGCTTCCGTCACTACTTGAATAAGTGCCTTTGGCAGTGTTTTTAATACCAATACTTGCATATGCTATTGGTTCAAGTGTTTCGGAGTCAATAATTTTTCCTTTTATCACCATTTTGCAGCTATCAATACTCGATTGACCCTTTACAAATAGATTGCAAAACAAGAAGATAACCACTAATATTTGATATTTTGATATTGCCATTTTAAAAAAGTTGCTGTTTTAAATGCAACCATGTCGCAAATATAGGTAAATACTTGTAAGTGCAACTAAGTTGCATTTATTTCATTACATTTGTTAAAACATCCATCATGGAGGCAAAAAAAGAGGCTATTGAAGAGCGCATTAGAGCAGCAAACTTAAAAGCAACAAAAAGTAGAACCGATGTATTACAACTATTCTATACGAGTAAACATGCTTTGTCTTATTCAGAAATAGATGTCTGCTTACTTGGACGGGAAGACAAGGCGACAATTTATAGAACTCTAAAATCTTTCTCCGAAAAAGGGATTATTCACGAAGTATTTGATGGTGATAAAACCACAAAATATGCACTTTGCAGAAGTGGATGCAGTGCAACTCAACACCATGATTACCACGCTCATTTTAAATGTACCGCCTGTAACAATGCCTACTGTCTGGACAAACCAGTAATAGAAATTAATGTTCCCCAAGGATATATAAGCAAAACATTTAATTTAGTTATTGAAGGAACATGTGTTAGCTGCTCTATTTCTTAGGAAATGTTGGGGATCAGAAACACCGAATCAATCAGACAGACAGTATAAGTTTTGTCTTTCATAACCACGCAGAAAGCTATTTTAAAG
This sequence comes from Flavobacteriales bacterium, assembly GCA_047625765.1. GTDB lineage: Bacteria > Bacteroidota > Bacteroidia > Flavobacteriales > JBLHRE01 > JBLHRE01. Next base: position 1,423 of record JBLHRE010000148.1, on the reverse strand, counting down.
ACTTGCTGAAATTGAAGTAGAGCATTGCTTCAGAGTAGCACGAGAAAAGAATTGGCAAAAATAAAATAGCTCTTTCTAAGGGTATAAATTGCTGCCCCGAGAAGCTTTGAATGCTGAGTACTCAAATTGGAATCTCTCCTTAAAAAGTTCGATATCTGAACCGTTATTTGCACAAAAAAAGAGTTTAGAAATGAACTCCTTTTTTTATTACCCAAATCTTGGTCTGACTTACTATCTTTACACTTCTAAAATACACATCATGTCAGAAAACACTGCCTGCCCAGAATGTAAATCGCCTTACGGCTACCCTATGGACGCCTTAATGGTTTGTCCAGAATGTGCGCACGAATGGAATCCTGATGAAGTTATTGAAGATGGTGATGTTGTAAAGGATGCCAACGGCACTGTTTTACAAAATGGCGATGACGTTATTGTAATGAAAAACTTACCGGTAAAAGGGGCTCCTAAACCAGTTAAAGCGGGAACAAAAGTGAAGAATATTCGTTTAGGCGATGGCGACCACAATATCTCCTGTAAAATAGATGGCTTTGGAGCTATGGGCTTGAAGTCTGAGTTTGTTAAGAAAGCGTAAGCTGAGTTTAGTGTTTGAGATGCGAGTTTGAAAATCATTGGATAATCTTTCTGCGTACGTTTTACGTAACCACTGTCTTTCATAATGATACTGCAATGTGTAACGCTATTTCAGGACGAGACAATTACAACATAAAAAAAGGGTCTCCGCTTAGCTGAGACCCTTTTTCATTTCTACAAGAGTTGAATCTTATTTTATCAAATTACCTGAAAAATAGAATGGATAACAACCAGTATCATCTTCGTAATTGGGATTTGAACCAACATGAATAACTGATACTTTATCACCCGCATTAAGACTTAAGACAAAAGACCCATTACTCCTGTACTCTAAGGTCAAACCAGCTACATTTAAACCATTATCTAACAATATGGTTTCTGAGAAATTTCTAACCGTCAAATCTTGCACTTGTAAAACAAAAGTTTTTAGATTTCCTGTATATACGGTGGCATTAAATTGATAAAGTCCTTGGTATGGTGCCGTAAAGTAACCATCACTATTATTATATGCATTACCAATATTAAATTCCGGACTATCGTTAAAAATAATCCGCCCTCCATCTGACAGAACTTGTGCACAACTAACAATGTTGCTTCCCACGCTTCCAGACGCTGCAAAAGCTACCGTAGAAGAAGTTATTGCTACTCCATTCCCATCCGAAATATAGATTGTATCATTAGAAATACTTAAAGTCTGTAACTCATTTTCTGGATCTCCATCTGCTTCCGATGTTATGTAGCCATTATTCGCTACAAAGGCATCAACTTCTGCCTCATTTAAGGTTGTATCTGGTAAGCGAACAGTATTCCCATCTGAAATCTTAAGAGAATC
>JBLHRE010000147.1:0-4565 GCA_047625765.1 Flavobacteriales bacterium | reverse complement strand
GCAATGACCTTGAGCGACACCACCTATCAGCGCATGCGCGATATGGCGATAAAAATGATGCGCTCTATTGGTGATTTTGCTGGTGGTTGTAATGTACAGTTTGCGGTTAGTCCTGATGAAAAAGAAGATATCGTAGCTATCGAGATCAATCCTCGTGTTTCGCGTTCTTCTGCTCTGGCATCTAAAGCAACGGGTTACCCTATTGCTAAAATTGCTTCGAAATTGGCAATTGGTTATTCTTTAGACGAATTGTTCAATCAAATTACCAAAACAACTTCTGCATATTTCGAGCCTACCTTAGATTACGTTATTGTAAAAATCCCGCGTTGGAACTTCGATAAATTTGAAGGATCGAACAGAGAGTTGGGGCTGCAAATGAAATCGGTAGGAGAGGTAATGGCTATTGGCCGTTCTTTCCAAGAGGCTTTGCAAAAAGCCTGTCAATCTTTGGAGATTGGTCGTAATGGATTGGGAGCTGACGGAAAAGAGTTGCGCAACCAAGACGAAATTTTGCATCGAATCAAACATGCAAGTTGGGACCGTGTTTTCCGAGTGTATGATGCTATCAAATTGGGTATTCCATTAAAAACGGTTTACGATTTGACGAAAATTGATTATTGGTTCTTACGTCAGATCGAAGAGATGATTATGATGGAGAATGAAATCGAAACCTATAACATTGGAAGCATTCCTACAGATTTGATGTTGGATGCAAAAAGGAAAGGATATGCAGACAGACAGGTAGCGCACCTTTTACGTTGTTTGGAAAGTCAGGTACATGCCAAGCGTGAAGAATTTGGTATTCACCGTGTATATAAATTAGTAGATACCTGTGCGGCTGAGTTTGCGGCACAAACACCCTACTATTACAGTACATTCGAAATGAAGCGCCAGTTGCCAGGTCAGGTAGCTGCTGCAGAAAACGAAAGTATTGTTTCGGATAAAAAGAAAATTATTGTTTTAGGTTCGGGACCAAACCGTATAGGCCAGGGTATCGAATTCGATTACTGTTGTGTGCATGGCGTTTTGGCGGCTAAAGAATGTGGCTACGAAACCATCATGATCAACTGCAACCCAGAAACGGTTTCTACCGATTTTGATACAGCAGATAAATTGTATTTCGAGCCGGTATTTTGGGAACATATTTACGACATCATCAAACACGAAAAACCAGAAGGAGTAATTGTTCAGCTTGGTGGACAAACGGCTTTAAAGTTGGCCGAGAAATTGGATCGTTACGGTATCAAAATCATAGGTACATCTTACGAAGCTTTAGACCTTGCAGAAGACCGCGGAAGCTTCTCTACCTTATTGAAAGAACACAACATTCCTTATCCAGAGTTTGGAGTTATCGAAACAGCAGAAGAAGCTATTGAGCTATCTAAAACATTGGATTTCCCTATTTTGGTTCGTCCTTCTTATGTATTGGGAGGGCAGGGAATGAAAATCGTAATCAACGAGCAAGAGTTGGAACACCATGTGGTAAACTTGTTAAAGTCTATTCCTGGTAACCGTGTATTGTTAGACCACTACTTGTCGGGAGCTATAGAAGCAGAATCTGACGCAATTTGCGATGGTGAAGATGTACACATTATTGGAATGATGGAGCATATAGAGCCTTGTGGTATCCACTCTGGAGATTCTAATGCGGTATTGCCTCCGTTTGATTTGACGGAAAATGTATTGCAACAAATAGAACAACATACCATTACCATTGCTAAGGCATTAAGAACGGTAGGTTTGATAAATATTCAGTTTGCAGTAAAAGACGAAGTCGTATATATTATAGAAGCAAACCCTAGAGCATCGCGTACGGTTCCGTTTATTGCTAAGGCATACCGCGAACCTTATGTAAACTATGCAACTAAGGTAATGTTGGGTGAGAAAAAAGTAGCTGATTTTAATTTCAAGCCACATAAAGAAGGTTATGCAATTAAAGTTCCTGTTTTTTCGTTCGATAAATTTCCGAATGTGAATAAGGAACTAGGGCCTGAAATGAAATCTACTGGCGAAAGCATTTATTTCATTAAAGATTTAAAAGATCCTTTCTTTAAGAAAGTTTACGGAGAACGTAATTTGTATTTAAGTAAGTAGTGGGATTTTTAAGAACAATATTTATAATTGTATTGGTGTATTATGCCTTCCGTTTTATTGGAAGGTATATTATGCCTATGGTACTAAAAGCTGCTGTTAATAAAGTCAAGAAAAAGCACGAACAGCAGATGCCAGACAATCAACCTCAAAAACCAGTTGGAGAGGTAACCATAGAAAATATTCCTCAAAAGCCTAAAAATACCACAACTTCAACCGAAGATGAGTATGTAGATTTTGAAGATGTAAAAGATTAGAATGACATGAAGAAATTTGCCCTAATTGGTGCTGCTGGATATATTGCCCCTAGGCACATGAAAGCAATTAAGGATACTAATAATGATTTGGTGGCTGCCTTAGATACTTTTGATAGTGTTGGGATAATGGATTCCTATTTTCCAGAAGCTTCTTTTTTTACCGAATTTGAAAGGTTCGATAGACATATCGATAAGCTTAGAAGAACCAATCAAGGAGTTGATTTCGTTTCTATTTGTTCTCCAAATTATTTACACGATTCTCATATCCGTTTTGGTTTAAGAAATAACGCAGATGTTATTTGCGAAAAACCACTGGTACTAACCCCTTGGAATGTCGATGGACTAAAAGAAGTAGAGGCAGACTCGGGCCGCAGCGTAAATAATATCTTACAATTGCGATTACACCCGTCTATTATTGCACTTAAGCAAAAGATTGATGCAGGACCAAAAGATAAAATCTACGACATCCAACTAACCTACCTAACCAGTAGAGGTAAGTGGTACCACCACTCGTGGAAAGGCGACAATAAAAAATCAGGAGGAATTGCAACCAATATAGGGGTACACTTTTACGATATGTTGCTGTGGGTTTTTGGAGGTTTAAAAGAAAATAAAGTACATATTTCTTCTGCTGATACAGCATCCGGTTATATGGAGCTGGAAAAAGCTAGGGTAAAATGGTTGTTGAGTATCGATTACAATCGTCTTCCAGAAGCTATAAAAGCAAAAGGTCAAACTACTTACCGTTCTATTACGGTTGATGGTGATGAGATAGAATTTAGCGGTGGATTTACAGAATTGCATACCAGAAGCTACGAGGAAATTATCAAAGGCAATGGTTTTGGTATGGACGAAGTAAAGCCAGCAATAGAATTGGTGTTTGACATCAGAAATGCAGAGTTACAAGGCTTAACGGGAGATTACCACCCTATGGCTAAATAGAGCAAAGATTGTATCTTCAGCCTCTTAAAAAGAAATCTAATTTTTATGAAACTTAAATCGATTCTTCCACACGTAGGAGTGGTGGCCATTTTTTTTGCTGTGGTATTGATTTATTTCTTTCCTGTTTTTGAAGGGAAAAGAATCAATCAATCGGACTCCGTTAATGGTGCAGGTGTAACTAAAGAGATTGTAGATTTTAGAAAGGCCAACAATGGAGAAGAGCCCCTGTGGACCAACTCTATGTTTGCAGGGCAACCAACATTTTTTGTTTCTACCATTTATCCCTATGATCTAGGGGGGTGGATTACGAATACCCTAAGCATAGGAATTCCTAAGCCCATTTCTTCGGTATTCATTTCGTTTATCTGTTTTTATTTCTTGTTGTTGGTTTTTCGAGTCGACTGGCGAATTGCGGCTATAGGTGCTTTGGCTTATGGACTATCAACCTATATGTTTTTACTGCTAGAGGCGGGACACAATAATAAAACCTATGCCATGGCGTATATGCCCGGTTTGTTAGGTGCTATTGTGCTTACCCTAAGAGATAAATTGTGGCTAGGAGCTTTTTTAACAGCAATGTTCACCGCTGTTGAAATAAGAACAAATCACCCACAAGTCACCTATTATCTATTGCTGATTTTACTGGTGTTTTTTATCAATGAATTTGTGCAAGCAGTTAAAAATAAGGGTCTTCCGGTTTTCGCGAAGAAAATAATCATATTGCTATTTGCAGCATTTCTGGGAGTAGCTCCTAACTTAAGCCGTTTATGGACCAATTACGAATATTCTAAATATACCATAAGAGGTAAATCTGAATTAAGTGCTAAAATAAAATCGGGCGAAAATGGTGGTGTAAGTCTAGATTATGCTACTGCATGGAGCTCTGGTAAAGCAGAAACCTTTACTGCATTGGTGCCTAATTTTCATGGGGGTGCTTCTAGTACTGCTTTAAGTAAGGATTCAGAACTGGCTAAGAAAATTGGAAGAGCGCCAAATGCAAAACAAATATTAAAGAATGTTCCAACTTATTTTGGGGAAATGCCATTTACATCGGGTCCTATATACTTTGGTGCAATTGTAATATTCTTATTTGTTTTAGGCTTGTTTGTTGTCGAAAAAAGGATGCTGTGGTGGTTAATACCTGCTACAATTCTTTCCATTTTACTTTCTTGGGGCAGACACTTTATGTGGTTTACAGAGTTTTTTTACAACTATGTACCCATGTACAACAAGTTTAGAACCGTTTCTATGACTTTGGTTATGGCCGAAATGCTG
>JBLHRE010000146.1:0-4594 GCA_047625765.1 Flavobacteriales bacterium | reverse complement strand
GCGTCCTTTCTCAACCTATTGAGATTAGATGCGCTTTTTGTTTGAAAACAATAATATCTAAATATCAGAATAGTTCCCTAAATAAAGTGTCCAATCGTATTTGGTAAATTCTATCTCTGGACCACTATCCTTAGGAACTATTGAGTATTGCTTTAAGAACTTCTTTACTCCTTTTATACCTCCAAAATCAGCTCTAAACCAACTCATTAATGCAGGTGTGTACACCTTGTTTTCTTTTTTGGAATAGTTGGCAAATACATTCAAGTAGTTCTGGCTTAAGATATCCATCTGCCTGTCTACATCTTCTGCTCTAAATATAGCTACAGGAGGGCAGCTTTTAGCGCCACAGTTCAACGAAAAGTGTATACGCCCATCCTTACCTCCTACTCTTAGTCTGCGCTCGTAGGAGCTTACAAACATCTTTTTGGTATAGCCCAAAGTGATCTTAACCCTAGAACCTCTAATGATTCCATGTTCTATATCATCGAAACTCATTATGCGACCAGCAATAACCATTCTCTCTGTTCCAAAAAAGGCACCTCTATTTTTATACAATCCAGGATTCTTGTTTAAGTAATATTGGATATATCCATTATACACATTCATCCAGAAAGCACGTTTTTGCATATCTGTCTTTAACTGCCTTGCAAGATCGTTAACAGTAGCATCAGCAAATATTTCAATCTGTTCTGATACTTCTTTCCCTTCCATTAAATTACGTACAAAAGATTCTGATATCTTTCCATAATCGCAATTGGAATCTGGGGTTTGAGAATTTTGACTTTGACCTTGGTTTGTTAGAAAAATGGTAAACCCAAGAATCAAACTAAGAAGTATATGTTTCATTATTTGTAATGACTTATTTTTCATAATTGTAGTGGATTCACGCTGAATCTCATTAATATAGCTAGATAAAAATACGTTTCATTAAATAAACAAGATTTCTGTAAATTTCTATACGCATCTATGTCCCAAAAAAAGCGAATCAGCATAATTATTCCTTGTCTCAACGAAGAAGAGTCTATCGAAGAATTGGTAGCTTATTTGACAAGATATGGTGCCGATACTGTCTTAGAAATTATAGTGGTTGATGGCCAGAGCCAGGACAATACACTATGTAATGCCAAAAAGGCAGGAGCTATTTGCTACGCATCTCCAAAAGTAGGACGTTCTGCGCAAATGAATTACGGAGTTCAAAAAGCCAATGGCGATATCTATTATTTCGTTCATGCAGATTCAATTCCGCCTCAAACATTTGCCAGCGATATCTTAAAACAAATAGAGGCTGGCGTACCCATTGGTTGTTTTCGTTTTCGATTCGATTCGGATAAATGGACCCTAAAAATAAATTCCTATTTCACACGTTTCGACAAAATATGGTGTCGTGGTGGAGACCAAACCTTATTTATTACCAAAAATGCTTGGGACAGTTTACAGGGATTTAAGGATTTTAAAGTAATGGAAGAATACGATCTCATTGAACGTGCTAAGAAAAAGTACCGCTTCGTTATTATTCCAAAAAATACTATCGTGTCACCAAGAAAGTACCAGTTTAATTCCTATTTCCGCGTAAACTTTGCTAATCTTGTGCTCTTATTGATGTATCGTTACAAAGTACCTCAAGATCGCATGGTAAACGTTTATAAAACACTCATTAAGCATCCAAAAGCTTGATCTACTTTAAAGATAAAATTGTCTGGGTTACAGGAGCATCTTCAGGAATTGGAGAAGCATTGGTAAAAAAACTTGCCGAGTATGGCGCAAAAGTTATTCTATCTGCCAGACGAGAGACAGAATTACTTCGTGTAAAAGAAGCCTGCGGTGAAAATGGAGACCAGTGTATTTTGGTTCCATTAGACTTAGAAAATGAAAAGTCTATTAACGATGCTATTCACAAAGTAAAAACCCTTATTGGTACGGTAGATATTATGATCAACAATGGTGGCATTTCTCAAAGGTCATTAGCCGAAGAAACCTCTATGGAGGTAGATCGTAGATTGATGGAAATCAATTACTTTGGAGCCATTGCATTAACCAAAGCTGTGTTACCTGGTATGTTAAAAATTGGCCGTGGCAATATTGTAGCCGTAAGTAGTGTTGCTGGTAAATTCGGTTTTCCTTTACGTTCGGCTTACTCTGCTAGCAAACATGCCATACAAGGTTATTACGAAACCCTTGGTTTAGAAGTAAAAGACAAAGGGGTACATGTTACCATTGCTTGTCCTGGAAGAGTTAGAACAGAAATATCTAAACATGCCTTAACAAAAGATGGCGAAGCTTACGACAATATGGACCTAGGCATAAACGAAGGCATAAGTCCAAACAAATGTGCCAAGAAAATGTTGCGAGCAATAGCGAACGAAAGAAGTGAAATTTTGATTGGAGGAAAAGAATTATTGATGGTTTACATCAAACGCTTTATTCCTGCTTTATTTAGAAAAATCGCGAAAAATATATCACCTACATAAGTAAGAGAAATCCTTATTTTTTATTGCAGCCTCTCAAACCAAATTACAATGAAAGAAAAACTGATTAGTGGTATCCAACAAATTGGGATAGGCATTCCTAATGTGCACGAAGCTTTTGACTGGTACAGAACGCATTTCGGAATGGATATTCCGATTTTCGAAGAAGCTGCAGAAGCTCCTTTCATGACTCCTTATACTGGTGGAGTTGTTCAAGCACGTCATGCTATTTTGGCCATCAACCTAAAAGGTGGTGGTGGTTTCGAGATTTGGCAATACACCAGCAGAGAGCCACAATTGCCAAGTTTTACTCCAGCAATGGGTGACCTTGGTATTTTTGTTGGGAAAATTAAGAGTACCGATGTTGCTGCAACTTACGAGATGCTGAAAGAGAAAGGTGTTGAACTGCTTTCTTCGCTTGAAAAAGATCCTAAAGGAAACTTACACTTTTTTGTAAAAGACCCTTGGGGCAACCATTTTCAGGTGGTAAGCGCTAATGTTTGGTTTAGAAACGAAGACAAGCTTACTGGAGGACCATATGGAGCAATCTTAGGTGTTTCTGATATTGAAGCTAGTAGAAAACTCTACAGCAATATTTTAGGCTACGATGTAGTAGAATATGACGAAACTGGAGTTTTTGATGATTTAGCAGGATTGCCTGGTGGAGATGCAAAAGTGCGCAGAGTCTTGTTAAGCCATAGCAAACCAAGAGCAGGTGCCTTTAGCCGTTTGCTAGGGCCAAGTGTTATCGAATTGGTTGAATTGCAAGAGAAAAAAGGCCGTAAGATTTTCGAAAACCGCTTCTGGGGTGATAGAGGATTTATCCACTTATGTTTTGACATAGTGGGCATGGATGCTATGCGTTTAGAATGCGAACAAAAAGGATTCCCGTTTACAGTAGATTCTGCCGAGAGTTTTGATATGGGCGAAGCTGCAGGTCACTTTACCTATGTAGAAGATCCTGATGGTACCTTAATCGAATTTGTGGAAACTCATAAAGTACCTATCATGAAAAAAATTGGTTGGTATTTGGATTTGAAAAAGCGAGACGCTTCTAAACCATTGCCCAGCTGGATTATTAAGGCAATGCGTTTTGCGAAGCCTTCAAAATAAGCTGATTACAATCAGGTTCATAAAGCGATAATCGAGAGGTTATCGCTTTATTATTTTATATTAATTCATCATGGCATATTACTTGCTAAGTCATAGCAAAACATATCCCATGAAATACATTCCCATTACACTTCTAACCCTGTGTTTGTTTGCTAAACCTACATTCTCTCAAACAAAACATCGCACTACACAGATTGGTGATTCATTACTCTCAAAATACCAATTTCAAAAAGCGCTTGCATATTTTGAACACGAGCTAAATATTGAAAAAAAGAATGTAAAAACCCTTTCTAAAATTGCACTGTGCCATCGTCAACTGGGTAATTCTAATAAAGAAAAAGCTACCTATGAAGCTATTCTCAAAATAGATTCAAGCCATATTCCTAGCTTAAATCAAATGGGAGGAATTTACCTTCAGCTAAAGAACTACGAGAAATCCACATACCTATTCAGATACTTAAGTAAACAACAACCAGATAACAGTTATTACTACAAACAACTTGGCAAGGTGGCACATAGAGCCTCTCAATTTATAGACGCGGTTATATACTACGAAAAGGCAATCAGCCTCAACAAAAACGACATAGAATCAACATTACAGCTATGTAAAATATATTACAACCTACAACTATATACAAAATTAGATAGCTGTATTGCTTTAGGTAAAGCACTGGACGATTTAAATACTGTTCCATGGCTTTACGAAATGAAATCTTCTTATGCTCAAAAAAAATATAACAATACTATTGATGCCATAAATCGAGCATTAGAACTGGGTGAGGATAGCTCTGTATTTATAATGCAAAAACTTGGTGTTTCTTTTTACCATCAAGGGCAATATTATAGTGCTATCAAGGTCCTAAAGCGACTGCTAGAGCAAGACAAAAACAATGAAAGCATCCATTATTATTTGGGCTTGTCCTATAAAAAAATAAGAGAATTTGAAAAAGGCCAATACCATTTTGAATCTGCCATAGATAAGGGTATCACTAGGTATTTATCAGATTATTATGTGC
>JBLHRE010000145.1:0-4625 GCA_047625765.1 Flavobacteriales bacterium | reverse complement strand
CTCGAGCAGGTATCGGAACCTACCATCTAAAAGACTTCACAAATCAATTCAATCCAGATATTATACTCCCTATTGGCTGCCAAGTTTATTTTGGATCTAAACACCACTTAGAACTTGGTTTAGGGCAGACTTTTAAAAGTATAGTAATTGCGAATAAAGTTGATTACACACCCTCGAGAAGTATTGGCCTTAGCACAAATCTCTCAATTGGATACCGATATCAAAAAGATAAGGGAGGCTTAGTAATGAAGACAGCCTACTCTCCTATTCTAGAAGGTAACAAGGAGTATAAAAATTGGTTTTTACTTTCTGTAGGATATTCATATTAAATTGAAACCATGAGATTATTTACAGCGCTTGTTTCACTACTATTCCTTTTAGGATCCTGTAAACAGGAATCGTTCAACATTAACAATTTAAATAACAACAAAATAGTCGTGCTGGGGCATGGTGGAATGGGTTCTGGGCAAACATATCCAATGAATTCTTTTGAATCTATCGCAAAATGTCTAGCCATTGGTGCCCATGGTTCTGAAATGGATATCCAACTTACAAAAGACAGTGTTTTGGTAGTCTTCCATGATAAAGACCTTTCTTCAATCACCAATCTTTCGGGGATGGTAAATGAATTAAATTGGTCTGAAATAAAACATGCACACTACACCGAAACCCCTTACTTAAATTACCCAATTATATCTCTTAATGAGTTGTTAGAAAATACAGCCCATTTACAAGACTTCCAGTTCACTTTTGATTGCAAATTGATCTCTGAGATTTCCGAGAACAAATACCATAAAACTTACGCTACCGCACTGTTAGACATCATTCAGAAATACCAACTGGAGAAGAATGTCTATATCGAATCTAGAAACACGAACTTTTTAAGCTTATTGCAATCCGAAAATAAAGATTTGCAATTATTCATCTATCCAAACAATTTTAGAGACGGCTTGGAAATAGCATCAAATATGGGACTCTTTGGGATTACCATTTCTACCAAACTAATTACCAAAGAACAGGTAGAAGAAGCCCATGAAAATAATATTAGGGTTGCTATTTGGAACACGCATACAAAGAATAGAAATATCGAGGCCGTGCAGAAAAGCCCAGATTTCATCCAAACAGACAAAGTCAATTTCCTTATCAATTTACTCAACTAAAGATTCATTACAATTCATAAAAAAAGCTATTCAATCAGAGTTCACCTCTTTTCGAATAGCTTTTTTTCCTTTGATTTGTCTGTCTATTGCAACATCAACTTACCTTCATAAATAGTTGTCTTTGACCTTACGGTAAGAATATACTCACCAAAAGGAAGGTTAACTGAAGCAATATCTTTCAAAGAAATGCTATTGTTACCCGATGCCAATTGAATCTGTTTTTGAAATACCATAGCGCCCAAAACAGAATACACTTTCACTTCAGCCTTTTCAGAACCTTTAGAAAATAATTCAATTTTTGATTGACTAGATATAGGATTAGGGTAAACTTTCAAAGCTCCAGAAACCATAGCTTGTTCTGCAATTCCAATAAATCTATTTACAACCCTAACACTATCCATCACAACAGTGTTCACCGGTCTATCATTGCCATCAACAGCAACATCACCAATAGCTTGTACCACGGAAAAATTATCAATTACAATACCAAAAACCGGGTGTTTAGAACTTGTTGGTGATTGATTGTAATCCAAATAAGTATTGTTAACCAAATTGATAAAGAACTGACTCCCTCCAGTATTTGGACCAGAGTTAGCCATAGAAATGGTTTTCTGAACATTCGACATTCTTGGATCAAATTCATCATCAATAGAATATCCTGGCCCACCACTACCTGTTCCTGTTGGATCACCACCTTGGATCATAAAATTATCAATTACACGATGAAAAATAACTCCATCGTAATATCCTGAACTAGCCAGATCGATAAAGTTTCCTGCCGTAATTGGTACAATAGTGTCATACATCAAAAGAGTAAATTCACCCATGTTTGTGTAAACCATTACCTCAGATTGAGCCGAACTGGACTGAGTAGATCCTAAGCACAATAGAGCCAAGGCCCACTTGTAAATTTTTTTCATGTTTTCGAGTTTGAATTTGGGATTGAAATATACAACTTATCATAGCATTGGAATACGTAAGCCTTCTTTGTAAGACTCCAGCAAAAGCAGAAAGCGTTTTTCATAAGCTTTCAATCCTGCTTCTGGCCAGTCAATACTTTGCATTCCACTTCCCTTTTTATAATAGCCCATCTACAAAACATAATCGCTTTCATGGCTTTCGAGCAACCATGCTCTAAAATATGCAGGTGAGGCAAAAAAATATGGCTCTTGATTGCTTTCCATTAGGCTTCCAAATCGTTTAACATTTCTACTAACTTATAAATGGTTCTATAATTACGGGTACTGCACTTTGCCTTTCCATCTCTCTAAATAAAGATTGGTAAGATTCGTTTTTCCGGCCCCAATTTGGACATATACATACGCACAGCTATCCTTTATTTGGAAAACAACAGAAGCAAAGCGTTTAGAATGATATCCGAACAAAGCATCTACCCTAGAATTAAAGGAAGGGAAATATGCCATTTTGGAATCGAAATTTTCGAAAGTTGACCAATCTGCAGCTTCTACCAATTCCTTGTAATGGGTTTGATTAAAAGCAATTCATGAAACCTTTAAATTAAATTGCCTAAAAAAATTTGACTAATAGTCTCACAAATAACATCTTACACATTAAAATTAGACAGAAACACCAAATTTCCAGATTGGGTATAGGTAGATAATTGCAATAATCTTTTTTTATTAATGCTGCTTTAAAATCTGCCATAAGGATTTTATTTCCGCCACCAATATTAATCCTTCTAAGCAATGCAACGTATTTTGTCATTATTATTTTCTTTTATAGGGAGATGAAATTAAAAAATCAGGAATCAATTTCATGTTTTATTCCATTAAGCTAAGTTTGTTTCATGAAAACAAAGCACTTTCTTTTGATTGCCATTCTTGGATTGGCAGCATGTTCGCAAGAACCAGAGTCTTCTTTAAAAACCTATTTAGGCAATGTGCAAGGCACAACATTTAATATTCGCTATATAAGCGAAGACAATATTAATTTGGATAGAAAAGTAGATAGCGTTTTCAAAGCTATTGACGCCTCTATGTCAACCTATCTGCCTACTTCTACCATTAGTAAATGGAATAAAGGCAGCCAACCTATGAAAATAGATGAAGGCTTTCTGGATGTTTTATTGGCTTCTTTTGAACTGGCTAAAGCTACTAATGGGCTATTCGACCCAACTGTTGGCCCTTTAGTGCAAGCTTGGGGTTTCGGGGAAAAGTCTCCAGACGAAATGGATTCTATCTTAGTAAAGAAAATTTTGGCAGACGTTGGTTACGAAAAGGTTTTACTATTTGGCGACACTACCATCGGCAAAATAAATCCTAATATTCAGTTAGATTTTAATGCCATTGCTCAAGGTTATACTGTCGATCAATTGGCAGTATTACTTTCAAAAAATGGAATCCGAAATTTCATGATAGAGGTGGGTGGCGAGCTTATTTGTAGAGGAATTAATCCTGACGGCAAAGTTTGGCGCATTGGCATTGACAAGCCTTCTCCTCAAATTCAAGAAGAACGCTTCCAGGCTATTATCCAATTATCAAACAAAGCATTGGCTACCTCGGGTAATTACCGCAAGTTTAGAACCGACCCTAAAACAGGAATCAAATATTCGCATACCATCAACCCAAAAACTGGTTACCCAGTAAATCACCAATTATTATCTGTTTCTGTTGTTGGCCCAAACTGCATGATGGCAGATGCTTACGCAACATCCTTTATGGTTATGGGACTAAAATCTGCATTAGAAATGTTAAAAACATTAAAGGGCTGGGATGCTTACTTTGTGTTCATTAATGCGGAAGGTGAGTGGGAAACCTATGCAACAAATGGTTTTGAAAAGTACATCTTATAAGTTATTGACATAAATTTTCAGAACTTTAATTTACTATTCTCGCACTCTAATCAGTACATTTAGTACCTAAATGAAAATTAGCAATTGAAACAGGTCATAAAACACTTCTATAAGCAACTCATTAAAGGAGGCTTTAAAATTAAAGCAGAACATTCCACAAGTCAAGCTCGGGAATATCTATTGAGAAGATTCCTTGTTGAACGAGGGATTTTTATTCTTGGGATTTTTGGTGAACTATTAGATGGTATTATTTCAGGTGCTATTGGTACCGAAAGTGGAATTACACTGTATTTACGTGTTGGAATCATCTTACTCTCTGGCTTATTTTTATTTCTTTCCTATACCAGCAAATGGTATCAAAGGTACATTGTACTTTTTGGATATTTTCTTTGCTATTGCTTTTCGTTCCATGCAGCTTACCTATTAATTGAAAATAATTTCAGTTTCGATACGGCCATATTATTTATGGGTACTACGATGATTTGCGGTCTATTTTTTAGGTCTTTTGGTAGTTTACTGCTCTTTATTGTAGTTTCCTTTGGCTTTGGTTATTTAGCAATGACTTTGGTGGAAAATCCAACTTTAGATCCAGTCTTATTCTTAAAACGATTGTATTTAATTGCTGTTGCAGCTATTGCTTTAGCCCAATTAAG
>JBLHRE010000144.1:0-4639 GCA_047625765.1 Flavobacteriales bacterium | reverse complement strand
AGTATTTAGATGTGAAACATGTAATTCCTTGTGGTAACGGTACAGATGCACTTCAAATTGCATTAATGGCTTTGGATTTGAAGCCCGGTGATGAGGTTATTGGCCCAGATTTCACTTTTGTTGCAACAGTAGAGGTTGCGGGTTTATTAGGTTTTAAGCCTGTTTTGGTAGATGTAGACATGGATACATTTTGTATCGATATAGAAGCAGTTAAGAAAGCAATTACGTCAAAAACAAAAGCAATTGTTCCGGTACATTTATTTGGTCAATGTGCCAATATGGATGCCATTATGGAAATTGCCGAAGCGCATAATTTATTTGTTGTCGAAGACAATGCTCAGGCTATTGGTGCAAACTATTACGCTAAGGATGGGTCGGTCAAAAAGGCGGGTACCATTGGTCATTTAGGCACAAGCTCTTTTTTTCCTTCAAAAAACTTGGGTTGTTATGGCGATGGTGGAGCGGTTTTTACCAACGATGATGCCTTGGCACAGAAGTGTAAAGAGATTGTAAACCATGGAATGGGAGCGCAGTATAATTATGTGCGTTTGGGCGTAAATTCTAGGCTAGACACCTTACAAGCAGCAATTTTGAAATGCAAATTACCGCATTTAGACAGCTATTCTGAAGCTAGAATGAAGGTGGCAGATTATTACGATAAAGCATTTTCGGGATCAAAAAATCTTAAAACACCAGTTAGAGCAAGGTATTCAAACCATGTTTTTCATCAGTACACTTTGGTTTCTTGCGATATAGATAGAAAGGCATTGGTAGATTATATGGCGCGTAAAGGAATCCCTGTAAAGGTATATTATCCAAAGGCTTTGCACTCTTTTATCCCTTATATGGATGCTGCAAGAGACGAAAAGGATTTTAAGAATACCAATGCCTTGTGTAATGCCGTTATATCTTTACCAATACATACAGAAATGGAAGAGGAGCAGTTGAAATACATTACTAGTAATTTATTGGCATTTTTAGAAAAGAACGAAACATGAAGCAACAAAAAATATTAGTTACAGGAGGTTTAGGATATATTGGTTCGCATACCGTAGTTGCATTACAGCAAAGCGGATTTGAAGTAGTAATCGTAGACGATTTATCCAATACTAATATTTCTGTTTTAGAAGGGATAGAGGCCATTTCTGGCATATTGCCAACCTTTCATCAGTTTGATATTTGTGACTCTTTAAAGCTTGTAAAATTGTTTGAAACGCACCATTTTGATGGCTTGATTCATTTTGCAGCATTTAAGGCGGTTGGCGAATCTGTAGAGCAACCCTTGGCTTATTTCCAGAATAATATTGGTGGATTGATGAATGTGTTGGATCGAGTAGAACAAGCTGGTGACACCAAATTTATTTTTAGCTCATCGTGTACCGTTTACGGGCAGGCAGAAGAATTGCCGATTTCGGAATCTAGTCCTTTGCAAAAGCCAGAATCACCATATGGTTTAACCAAATTAATGGGCGAGCAAATAATAGAGGAATTGTGTAACAGTGGATCTGTAGAAGCAATTGCTTTGCGTTATTTTAATCCGATAGGAGCGCATGCAAGTTCGCGTATTGGCGAATTGCCCATAGGTGCTCCTAGTAATTTGGTGCCTTTTATTACCCAAACAGCAGCAGGCATAAGAGAAGAGTTAGCTGTGTTTGGAAAAGATTACAATACCAAAGACGGAACCTGTATTCGAGATTATATACATGTTTGCGATTTGGCCGATGCCCATGTAAAAGCTTTAGTACGCATGTTAGAGGGTAAATCAAAAACAAATTTCGAAGTATTTAATGTTGGTACGGGCAATGGCTCTACTGTTTTAGAATTGATACAATCTTTCGAGAAGGTTTCTGGACTTTCTCTTAATTATACATTTACCGACCGTAGGCCGGGAGATATAGAATCTGCTTTTGCAGATACAACCAAAGTCAACCAAGAATTAGGTTGGAAAGCCAAATACGGTTTAGACGAGATGTTATCATCTGCCTGGGCTTGGCAAAAAAGACTAACACAGAACAACTGATTATGAAACGAAATATATTAATTACCGGAGGTGCTGGTTTTATTGGTTCTCATGTTGTAAAACTATTCGTTACCAAATATCCAGAATACGATATTATTAACCTGGACGATTTGACCTATGCTGGGAATTTGGAAAATCTTACCGGCATTGAAAACTCAAGCAACTATACGTTTATAAAAGGTTCTATAGATGATGCCTCTTTGGTTCGAAACCTTTTTGAGCAGTACGATATTGATGGAGTAATCCACTTAGCAGCAGAAAGCCATGTAGATCGTTCTATTACCAATCCATTAGACTTTATCCAGACCAATGTTTTGGGTACGGTTAACTTATTGAATATTGCTAAAGAAGCTTGGGCTGATAATTTTGAAGACAAGCTATTTTATCATATTTCTACCGATGAGGTGTATGGATCATTGGGTGATGAGGGTCTTTTTCTGGAAACCACTCCTTACGACCCGAAATCTCCTTATTCTGCTTCTAAAGCCTGTTCAGATCATTTTGTAAGAGCCTATGGAAATACCTATGGTTTGCCTTATGTTATTAGCAATTGCTCTAACAATTATGGGCCAAACCAATTTCCAGAAAAATTGGTTCCACTCTTTATTCACAATATCAAAAACAATAAGCCGCTTCCTGTTTATGGCGATGGGCAATACACAAGAGATTGGTTGTTTGTAGAGGATCATGCTACGGCTATTGATGCTGTTTTTCATAAAGGAAGAAACGAAGATACCTACAATATTGGGGGTTGGAACGAATGGACCAATCTCGACTTGATACATGTAATGTGTAAGTTGATGGATGCGCGTTTGGATAGAAAAGAAGGCACTTCTGAAAGCCTTATTACCTTTGTAAAAGATAGGCCAGGGCACGACAGACGCTATGCAATTGACGCTACCAAAATCAAGAATGAACTGGGATGGGAACCTTCCGTTCAGTTTGAAGAGGGCATAGCTAAAACCATTGATTGGTATATGAGCAATGAAGAATGGTTGGATCATGTAACTACGGGTGATTATAGATTATATTACGAAAAACAATACGGAGCCTAAATGGGAATATTTGGTCGGTTTTTTAAAAAAGAGTTGGAGCCTATAGATTTTTCTAAGCTAGGGGCAGACATACACTCTCATTTGATTCCGGCTATTGATGATGGTTCAAAATCTTTGGAAGATTCTGTAGTCTTAATTCAAGGCTTGATGGATCTGGGATTTAAGAAAATTATCACCACCCCACATATTATGAAAGATCATTATCCCAACGATCAAGATACCATCCTAAACGGATTGGCGAAATTAAAAGACCATCTAGTAGAAAAAGGGATTGTAATTGAGATTGAGGCAGCTTCCGAATATTATTTCGACTACCATTTTAGAGAGCTGGTAGCGAAGAAGGAGCTGCTTACTTTTGGTGATACATATGTTCTTTTCGAAGTTCCCATGTCTGCATCTGCAAGAGGTGTTAAGGAAGTTGTTTTCGAGCTTTGCATGGAAGGCTATAAGCCAATTTTGGCGCATCCAGAGCGTTATTTGTATTTGTACGATGATCTTGATTACTTTAAGGAGTTGGTAGATCGTGGAGTGCGTTTGCAAGTAAATTTAATGTCGCTAGAAGGATACTATGGCAAAAGAGTAAAAAAAATGGCCGAACAACTGATTGATGCCGATTTGGTGTCATTCCTTGGTACCGATTTGCACAATCACATGCAATTGCCTGTTTTGAAACGCTGTCAGCAAAATCCCTACGTCCACAAACTTATTAAGAGTGGTAAGTTGGAAAATGGTAAATTGTAAAAAGACCGGTATTGCTCTACGCTAATTTATAGAAAGTATAGGCGCAACAATCTCTATCGCCTATTTAATAGACTTTATATTTTCGTAGAGAACGTGATTATATATGAAAAGTCACGGATTTTTAAGCGCTGATTTTTCGGTTTACAACTGACCTTTATTTTATTATTTATTTTTCATTTAAGCACCAAAACCGCTATTTTTCATATAAATTGTTGTGCAACGTAAAACTATTACTCTTTATCCATCTTTTTTGCGACTTACTTGGGTGACAGTTATTTGTGGTTGATTACTTTTCATGTCATAATCCCTCTTTTTTCTTTTCTCCCTAGGCAATCCAACTCCCCACGAGTCTTCAATATCTTCTAACTCTTGCAGAAATTTTGATTTATAATATGATCTCGAAGTCGATTGTAATATTTCACGTCTAGAATCCTCTAGATCATCAATTAATGAGTCAGATAAATATTTTCTTATTCTAATGTAATTATGAGAATTAAGAAAAACGTCATCTCTAGGTTCTCCGGTTTCCAGATAAACCCTTAATTGCTTAATCAAATCTACTCTATCATTTCTATTTTCTTTCTTTTTTTCAATTTTCCAAACAATCCATGGCGCCACTAAAGACCCAATTGCGCCTGTTAATAATCCAACTATTCCTGATATAATATATTGCCACTTCATCAAAATAAAATTTTATTTTTCATCACCTTATGTTGCACAACGCAGGGATAAACGCAATAGCGTTTATATCACTTTTGATTGGTGTGTTTAAAGATATGTTTATTTTATTTTTAAATTCCCTTATATTAAGGGTGTTAAGGGT
>JBLHRE010000143.1:0-4652 GCA_047625765.1 Flavobacteriales bacterium | reverse complement strand
CAAGGTTATTTAGTATTAATAATTAGATCCTGTTGATTGTTGCCGCAATCGCAGGATTGTTTTTTTTACAGGTATTGATACGCTGGAAGCGTTAGAAACTCTTCAAATTTTTCTGAAATAACGAGTTGGTCAAAAAGCTCTATAGCCAGTTTGAATTTGGTATTCTGAATATTTTCTTCACCAAACTCGGTAATGATCTTTTCCACTTCATCATCAAAGAGTTCCATATACAGTTCCATGTTAAATGTTCTCCCGTCTTCAAGAATGACTTGGTTTTTCAACCACTGCCATACTTGAGTTCTTGAAATTTCAGCAGTAGCGGCATCTTCCATTAAATTGTAGAGTGCTACAGCTCCATGACCTCTCAGCCAAGCTTCCATATATAAAATGCCTACATTGATGTTTTTTCTAATCCCTGCTTCTGTTACGGTACCTGTTGGAAGTTCTACCAGATCTTGTTCAGTGATTTGCAGGTCGTCACGCGTGATATGTAATTGGTTGGGAGTAGGCATGTGTAGGTTGAACTCTTTCAGTGCTACTTCAACTAAAGCTGGATGAGCTACCCAAGTTCCATCATGACCGTTTTTCACTTCGCGTTCTTTGTCTTTGCGAACTTTTTCAATGGCAATGGCATTTGCTTTTGGATTGTTTTTAATAGGAATTTGAGCTGCCATACCACCTATGGCAAGGATACCTCGCTTATGGCATCGCTGTATCACCAGTTTGGAGTAGGCATCCATAAAAGGGGATGTCATGGTCACTTGATCGCGATTAGGCACCACAAAATTAGGATGATTTCTAAATTTTTTGATATAAGAGAAAATATAATCCCAACGCCCACAGTTCAAACCTACAATATGATCCTTCAATTCATAAATGATCTCGTCCAGTTGAAAGCTTGCCGTAATGGTTTCCACCAGAACAGTTGCTTTAAAAGTTCCTTTGGGAATCTCTAAATACTCTTGAGCAAAAGTAAAGACAGCATTCCACCAGCGCGCCTCTAAATAATGCTCTAATTTTGGAAGATAAAAATAGGGTGCCGTATTGTTACTCAATAGGGTTCTTGTATTGTGAAATACATAAAGTCCAAAATCCACTAAGCTCCCAGAAGCCTCTTCATCGTTTATAAGAATATGTCTTTCGTTGAGATGCAATCCTCTAGGTCTTACTAAAAGGACAGCAGTTTCATTATTCAACTGGTAAGATTTACCTCGTTTAGCATCATCTAAAGAAATGGTTTTGTTATTGGCATCTATCAAGTTTTGTTGACCTTGAATACTGTTTTTCCAAGTAGGAGCATTGCTGTCCTCTAAGTCGGCCATGAAGGTTTTGGTTCCAGAATTTAATGCGTTGATCACCATTTTTCTGTCCACAGGACCAGTGATCTCTACACGCCTATCTTGTAAGTCATGCGGAATATCACCAGCAGTCCATGCAGATTCTCTGATATGTTTTGTCTCTATAGGGAATTCAGGAAACAGGCCTTTGTCAAATTCTTTTTGTTGTTCCAATCGACTTTTTAGTAATTCCAAGCGCTGGGCATTGAATTTTTCATGAAGTGCCG
This sequence comes from Flavobacteriales bacterium, assembly GCA_047625765.1. Lineage (GTDB taxonomy): Bacteria > Bacteroidota > Bacteroidia > Flavobacteriales > JBLHRE01 > JBLHRE01. Next base: position 3,088 of record JBLHRE010000143.1, on the reverse strand, counting down.
TTAAAAATTGCAGGGCCTCGTCTGATAGGATTTTTGGGTAGTAATGATCTACGTCATAGGAATAGGTGAGTTTCCTTAAATTCAATGTATTAGTTTCCATGAGAAGTTTGTTTTATAGTGCAATAGTAAACCAAAGATTTAATAAAAACAAGCGAACGTTCGCTAAAAGAAGTAATTCGCAGATTAATAGAGTTCGCAAAATACCTTATATTTGCTATTATGGAAGAAGATTATATTAAACTGATATTTGGCTTAAAGCTTAAGCAGATAAGAACGGACAAGAATTTATCTCTGTTTGGTTTATCTAAACTTTCGGGTTTATCTAAGTCCTATTTAAACGAAATAGAAAACGGAAAAAAATATCCAAAACCTGATAAAATTGCTTTACTCTCTGAAAAATTGGATGTGGCTTATGATCAGATGGTCTCTTTAAAATTAGATAAGAACTTAGCTCCCATAGGAGAGATACTACAGTCTAAAATACTTAAAGAAATACCCTTAGAGTTATTTGGTATTAAAGAGAGCAATTTGATAGACATTGTAGCAAATGCACCTGCAAAAGTTAATGCCTTTATTACTACCATTATAAAAATCGCTCAACATTATAATTTTAGTAGAGAGAGTTTTTACCTTGCTTCGGTACGTTCTTTTCAAGAAGCAAATAAGAATTATTTTGAAGATTTAGAACTTAGTGTTGTAAAGTTTGCTAAAGCCTATCACATAGATTTAGAGGAGCAAATTACCTCCAAAGATTTAGAAGAGATATTAATCGAAGAATTTGGTTACCGTATAAAAGGCAATGAATTAAGTAAATATGAAGCCTTAGGCAACTTGAGGTCTGTGTTTGTTCCCAAAACCAAAACCTTACTGCTTACCAATGAAATAGATGAAGCCCAACGCACTTTTATTTACGCAAAAGAACTGGCCTATAATTTTTTAGAGATTCAGGAGCGCTTGTATACTTTCCCTTGGATAAAATTTGATTCTTTTGACCAAGTGTTGAACAACTTCTATGCTTCCTATTTTGCAGGAGCTTTGATAATTCCTAGCGATAAAATAAAAGCCAGACTTCAGGAAATTTTTGAAAAGAAGACTTTTGATTCCTCTTTATTTTTGGACGCGATAGAAGCATTTAATGCCTCTCCAGAATCCTTTTATCAGCGGTTGACTAATATTCTTCCCAAGGCCTATAATATTCAAAATTTGTTTTTTTTAAGATTTACATATAAAACTGGAAGCCATCAATTTCATCTTAAAAAAGAATTGCATTTGTCGCATCAACATTCGCCACATGCTAATGAAACTAATGAGCATTATTGCAGACGTTGGGTGTCCTTAAAGTTGCTAAAGAATATGAACAACAGTAAAAACGATCATGAATTTGACCTGCAGATATCTAACTATGAAAATGATGGACCCAAGTACTTGGTAATGTCATCAGTAACTAAGGATCCTTTTAAAGAAAACCATTACAGGAGTATTAGCATTGGCTTGCTCATCAATAAGCAATTGGAACGTAAACTGCATTTTTTAGCAGATCCTAACATAAAAAATCATGATGTAGGAGTGACTTGCGAGCGTTGTTCCATTCAAGATTGTGAGGTGAGACAAGTGCCAGCAACTATATTAGATAAAGCGGCTAGAAATAAAAATATAGAACAAATTGTGGAAGAATTGAACACTAAATTCATGGCGTAAAGCTGGGTCTGTAAAATTTAAATATTTTTCGGGGAAATACTGTTGCGCTTTCGCGAAAGCGCAATAATTCTAATAAACTATCAATGATTTCATAGAGAAAAAACTGGCAAGGGAGTTGATTTGAACTTTTTATTGTTGTTTTATCACCTTTATTATTTGGCCTTCTATATTCAAGTAATACATGCCTGCAGGAAATTGTGAAATTGCGATTTGCTTGTTACTTCCTTGTAATTGCCCTTTCAAAACTTTTTGACCTAACGTTGAAATAAGCTGATAATCAATATCTTTATCGATGTCTAAATACAGAATATTCCTTGTTGGATTAGGATAAATCACACTTGCTAATTTCTGTTCATCCTGTCCTAACAAAGTGCATTGAAAATCTCGATCTACCTTCGATGCCGCTGGAGGACGCACCAAGAGCGTATCGGTTAACAAAGGGCAATAACAATCATTATCTTCTAAATATAGTTTTAGCCATGAAAGTGCAATCCTTCCCACAGAGCCATTACCACCAATAGGTGAGTTGGCGACAGAATGGTTTCCGTTTGCCACTTCAAAGAGCAGTTTATTGGTTGAGTTTGGGGTGGTATTGTAATGAATATCTGCATGCTGAGAAGGCGGTGCTACCGTATCATTTTCTCCACTAAAAATTAACAAAGGACTTTGGTGATTGAGCTGAGCATTATTTAGGTACGGACACAACGCAACTACGGCAGCGATGCTGTTGTCCAGAACAGCAGCTCTCTGAGCACCCCCGCCGCCCATAGACCATCCACTAACGGCCAACTGATTTAAGTTAAGAGCTCCCAGAAGAGGAGACGAGACTCTTGCATTTTCTTGTTTGATAGTTTCCAAAGCATCTAATAGAGCAAAAGCGCGCGATTCAGGAAGGTCAAAAATAGAATTCGTACCTATAATTATAGTCACAATACCGTGAGAAGCATAGAACGGCCCCCAATCTGCTACACTTGCAGGAAGCGCTGTATAACCTGGTATTATCGCAATGCTTGCTAAAGGCTGTGTAGCGTTTGTAGGATAGTAAATTGTCGCCCCTAAATAATTAGGACCATTACGGATCCCATCAGGTTCAGTAAGCGTACTAACAGAAAAAGGTCCAGTACTTGTAAGACTTCCTAACGTTATACCGGTACATTGGGCAAAACCAAGACTGGTAAATAAAGATGTAGTAAGTGTAAGTAGTAGGGCAACGTATATTTTCTTCATATTTAGAGGGTAACTCTTGATTGTAAATTAAGGAACATCCAATTCTAACTATTATTTGATGTGGCGACAAATAAATTTAGGCTGTTTTTTTAAAAGTACGACGGCCTCCTTGGTACGATCTGTTAGCTGGTGTGTTTATCTCATCGTTATTATAAGTAACAAG
>JBLHRE010000142.1:0-4675 GCA_047625765.1 Flavobacteriales bacterium | reverse complement strand
AGGCTCCCTTTTTTATTGGTTGGTGATTGATAGTAGCATTAACTCTCAAACTATTCTGATAATATCCCTAAATTGATCACCAGTAAAAAGAATACCCATGAAATCAGAAAATACCAGAAGACAGTTTTTAAGAAATCTAGGAATAGCATCAGTAGGCATAGGTTTTATTCCTAAACTGAGTTTTGCTCAAACTTCAAACGCTGAAGCTTGTGACCCCACCACCTTAGATTATTATGGAGAAGGCCCTTTCTATATAGAGAACGCTCCAGAAATCTCTAATAATTTATTGGCTTCAGAATCGGAACCAGGAGAACGATTGGTATTAACTGGAAGGGCTTATGATTTGGATTGTGAAACGCCATTGGCAAATGTCGAAATTGATATTTGGCATGCAGACGATGCTGGCGATTATGATAATAGTTTTGACCTTAGAGGGAAAACCTATACCAATGCGCAAGGCTATTACAGTTTCGAAACCATATTGCCAGGGAAATATTTAAACGGCAATAAATACCGTCCTTCCCATATACATTTAAAGATTGTTCCTACAGGGCAAGCAGGTATTACAACGCAATTGTATTTCGAAGGAGATTCTGATATTCCGGGCGATGCAGCAGCTTCGATCACTTCTGGAACCTACGATGCTTCGGATAGGATTATACCATTAACAGCAAGTAATGGCAAAATGGAAGGCGTTTGGGATATCAATATAGCTGGTGATGGCATAGGTTTGCATGAGAACTTGCACCTCGAAAAAGGAATGATTTACTCTGTAGGGCCAAATCCTTTTACAGATAAGTTGAATATCGAGTATGGTGTCTTTAAGTCTGCAAAAGTAACCATCGAAATTTTGGATATGCAAGGGAGATTGGTTGCTGTTTTAGATCAACAAAACTTGACTCCACAAAAATACAAAGCAACTTGGCGGCCTGATAATAGTCTAGAAAATGGTGTTTATTTTATTGCATTAAAAACCAATGACATTCAGGTACATTACCTTAAAGTGATCAAAGCTTGATTTTTTTGAACAACACAAAAAATCCCCAAAGCAACATGTGTCGCTTTGGGAATTTTTGATTTATTATGGATCGCTATTTCAAAGATTCAAGCATCATTTCTTCTACTTCTTGGCTGTCCCAAATGCTATCAATATTTGGCAAAGCCATTACTTTAGTCATAATTTGATCTTGCTTTTTTCCTTCTGCCAATGCATTGGAATACGGAATATGACTAAAGGTTACCATAGAATATAGTGGCATCCATTTCTCGGGATGCTTCTCGTAGAAACGGTTCTCTATTTTCTTACGCATTAAAAATTCTGGATTGGCAGTTAAATCGCGCATTTCAATAAAGTTGCGCAATGCCAAGTCTGCAATAGCATCTGTATTGGGTTTTCGCTCTGTTTGCAAAGCTTTAAAGATACTTTTCCAATCTCCATTGTGTTCGTCCATCAAAGGTTCTAGAATGCTTAAATCTTCAAAACCAGCATTCATTCCTTGTCCGTAAAAGGGTACAATTCCATGGCTAGAATCACCCAACAAGCAAGCTTTGTCTTCGTAAGACCATGGCCAACATTTTATGGTGCACAAAGATGCTGTAGGGTTTGCTTTAAAATCTTCTAAAAGGCTTGGCATTAATGCCAAGGCATCTGGAAAAGTGTCTTCAAAGAAATTTAAAATAGCAGCATCGTTATTTAAGGATTCGAACGATTGAACACCTTCATATGGTAAAAACAAAGTACACGTAAAGCTACCGTCAAGGTTGGGTAATGCAATTAGCATAAACTCGCCTCTAGGCCAAATATGCAAAGCATTCTTTTCTATTTGATGCTTTCCATTTGCATCGGCAGGAATGCATAACTCCTTGTAGCCGTGTTCCAAATATTCTTGCGAATAGGAGAAGCGGTCTTGTCGCTGCATTTTTCTACGCACAGCAGAAAAGGCACCATCTGTACCAAAGATTACATCCGATTGGAAGGTCTTTTTTGCTCCTTTGTAATCAAATGCTAAGGTTGCAGTATCTAAATCTACATTACTGCACTTATGCTCGAAATTGAAAGTGACATTTGGAAATGAATCCGCTTTTCTAATCAAAAAGGCATTCAAGTCTGTTCTAGAAATAGAATAAATCGCTTGTTCGTCTTTTCCGTACGATTGAAAAGTCAAGCTCCCATCAACAGCATGCATTACACGGCCGTTCATTGGGATTGCAATTTTCATTAAATCTTCGGTAGCATTAATTCCTGCTAAAGCTTTTATTCCTCTATCGGAAAGCGACAGGTTTATAGACCGACCGACACCAATTTTTGCCGTTCTAATATCAGGTCTTAGTTCAAAAACATTTACTTCATGTCCTTTTTGCGCCATATAGACTGCTGCCAAAGAGCCTACCAATCCTCCTCCAACAATGCTTATTTTATCCATAAAAACAAAAGTAAAACTATTTTTTAATTCCTTCTTCTATTAATACCCCCAACTGATAAATATCTTTAAAACTATTATAAAGAGGCACAGCTGCCAAACGAATAACGTTTGGTTCGCGCCAATCTGCAATCACGCCTTTTTCTGTTAGAAAATCGAAAAGTGCTTTTCCGGTACCTCCAGTTAGCATGGAGATTTGACAACCTCTTTGCTCCAAGTTTCTTGGGGTAATTATTTCGAAAGCCGAAGCAGGGTATTTTTTAGAAAGAGTATCCAAAACAAATTCTAAATAGCCAGAAAGTTTATCTCTTTTTACACATAATGCATCCATTCCTACTTCTTCGAACATATCTAAGCTGGCCTTGTGTGCCGCCATGCTCAATATTGGTGCATTACTCAATTGCCATCCTTCTGCAGTAGGCATAGGTTCGAAACCTGGCTCCATCTGGAAACGTGTTTCTTCGTTATGTCCCCACCAGCCACCAAAACGAGGGGTGTGAGTGTCGCAAGCATGCTTTTCGTGAATAAACACACCGGAAATTCCACCTGGGCTAGAGTTCAAGTATTTGTAACCACACCAAGCAGCAAAATCGACATTCCAGTCGTGCAATTCAACTTTGATGTTTCCCACACCATGTGCCAAATCAAATCCTGCTTTTGCACCAACTTTATGTGCCGCAGCAGTAATAGATTTCATATCGAAAACCTGTCCGCTATAGTAATTTACACCACCCCAGAACACCAATGCCAACTCATCGCCAACTTCAGAAATTTTTGCTAAAATGTCTTCTTCCCTTATAGTGTGTTCTCCTTCTCGTGGTCCAACTTCTACAACTGCTTCATCGTAAGAATAACCATGATGTTTGACCTGAGTTTCCACCGTGTAATGATCGGAAGGGAAAGCCTTTTTTTCGCAGATAATCTTGAAACGCGATTTGCTAGGTCGGTAAAATGAAACCAACAAAAAGTGCAAATTGGCAGTAAGAGAGTTCATACAAACGACTTCCTTTTCTGTAGCACCAACAAGTTTAGCCGATGCTTTAATCAATATCTTATGGTAATCGAACCATGGGTTTTTTGCATGAAAATGCCCTTCAACGCCATATATTGCCCAATCTTCTAAAACTTGATTGATAGCGTTTTTTGTGGATTTAGGTTGTAAGCCTAAAGAGTTTCCGGTGTAGTAAATAGCGTCTTTACCATTTACTTGTGGAATATGAAACTGTTTGCGGTATCTTGCTAATGGGTCGTTTTTATCTTGTTGTGCTGCAAAGGCAGCAGTATATTCGTAAGTCATCATCAATATTTCTTAAAGAGCCCAAAAGTAAGGCTTATGATTTTATATTCCAGCGAGAAAAATGTAGCATTTACCTGATAAAATATTCTAGAATTAAATAAGCGAGCAACCAAGTAATAGGCATCGCCTCAACCCAAAAAGCAAAAAAGTTAAAAGTCTTTTTAGGGCTAGAATACCCAATTAAAACAGATGAAATTCCAAAACAGACTCCGCTTGAAATCGTTAAATTGATATCAATATTACATCTGTATAGTAATACAAAAGATAGAGTCAGGAATCCCAAAGCAATACATTTTGATAAAAAGATTCCGAAAAGTTGCGGAATGGTCTTCATGTTTTTATTATCGGATTGTATGTCTCTAATATCGAAAGGGATAGTAATAGCCATGACAAATAAACCAATACAAAATGCTAATAATAAGGTTGCGTTAGAGAGATTCTGATGGTAAAATTCTGCGGGCAATAAAACAGAAGTAAAAGCCCAAATCAAACCAATAATAAAGAGTTTGATTAAAGGTAGTTCTCTAAAGCTTTTACCATTGAAAAGAGGAATAATATAAGCAGCGCTTAGGCCAAAAGCTACTCCAGAGTAAATCCATAAGGTAAGCGAGAAGTCGAGAGCAATAAAAATCGCTGCACAAACTGCAAGGATACTTAGTAACCAAAGAGCAATTTGATGCTTCAAAAACCATTCTTTTAATAAATTTTTATGGGGAGATCGAATTCTTTTTAAGCGTAATAATCGAATAAGGTTGTAACTGCTAAAGGTGCCTAAGAACACAAATAGGCTAATAGGACTGGCCTTTTTAAAAAGATGCAGTTCTATCAATATGCATAGAGCAGTGGCATTTGTTGCTACCCAAATATTACCAAAGATTAACCAGTTTTTTATGGTGCTGAATATCATTTGTTCAAAGGTGGAAAATTCTGTCTTGAAAAACCGGATAATTAGACAAAA
>JBLHRE010000141.1:0-4716 GCA_047625765.1 Flavobacteriales bacterium | reverse complement strand
ATAGAAATGATGGAGATAATTAACTGGTAGGTGAATTCTGTGGTTACGCCCGAGGCATATCCTGTTGCTCCAAGAATAAAACTAAACTCTCCTATCTGAGATAAAATAGCTCCAGTATACATGCTTTTAGACCACGACAAGCCAAACAGCTTCATAATAATAGCGTTGATAAGCGTATTGGCTACAACCACCAAAGCAACAAAAAGCACTACCGTTTCTACGTTAACTTGTAAGAATTTCAAATCAATTAACATTCCTACCGAAACAAAAAACAAAGCCACGAAAACTACACGAAAGGCATGTAAGCTCTTATGCACCCATTCTGTAGCGCGTGCCGAAGAAACCAAAATACCTGCCACAAAAGCCCCTAAAGCAGACGACAGACCCATGTAGGCTGTAATAATGGCGAATCCAAAACAAATTGCAAAGGCTATAAACACTTGCAACTCGTGGTCTTTCTTGATGTAAGCATCAAAAGGGAAACGAATTCGTTTTTTACGCATCACCCAAAACATTACAAAAAACAACAGTACACCACCCACAATTTGCAATACCACGTCTTGGGTTTCGGGCACATGCCCCGAAAGATAGTTGGTAATAATGAGCATGGGAACAATTAGAATGTCCTGAGCTAAAAGAATTCCTATTGCATTCTGACCTACTACTGAATTCGTTTCACCTCGATCATCCAATAATTTGATGACCACTGCAGTACTGCTCAAGCTGATTACAAAACCCAACATGATGATTCTGGCCATATTCCAATCCATGAAATAGCCGATCAGCCACACCAAGGCCACACTTAAAACTACCTGAATTAGCGTGCCGATTACCGATATCTTCCAATTGGAAACAAGCTTGGGCAAAGATATTTCCATCCCAATAAAGAATAGCAACAAACCCAAACCAAAAGAACCTAAACTAGAAATTAGCACTTCGTCTTTTACCACAGCCAAACCGAATGGTCCCATTACCACTCCAGCCAAAATATAGGCGATGATGTAGGGCAGATTCAATCGCTTAAGTAAGAGACCCAAGAAAATAATCCCCATAGCCAAAAGCACCAATGCCGACAGCACTGGGTCTACGCTAGCCGATGCCAAAAGGCTTAAAAGGGTACTGTTAATTTCCATTGCTGTTTTTGATGCATATCAAAGGTAATTGGAAATACGCTTAGTATTTTGAGGGGCTCAAATAAAAATAATCCCATAAAAAAAGCCTTACATTCCTGTAAGGCTTTCTAAGCATAAGCTCCCCTTTAGGGCTTCCCAATATCGCATGCTTACCGGTATAAACTTCTCGTCCAAAAGGCATTAAACCAAAAAAGAGCATCCTTTCGGATACTCTTTTTAGCTTTATTTGCTCCCCCTCTTGGGCTCGAACCAAGGACCCTCTGATTAACAGTCAGATGCTCTAACCAACTGAGCTAAGGAGGAGTGTTTTTCTTCTAAAGCGGCTGCAAATATAAGATGAGTTTATATATTTGCAAGCACAAAACAAGAAAAATTTTATGAGCTTAGTTACAGTAGGGACAGTTGCCTTTGATGCTATTGAAACCCCGTTCGGTAAAACCGACAAAATATTAGGTGGTGCAAACACCTACATCGCTTTGTCTGCCTCGTATTTAGGCCAAGAATCTAAGATGATTTCTGTGGTTGGTGAAGACTTTCCGCAAGAGCATTTTGATATGCTAAAACGTCATAAAGCAGATGTAGAAGGCATACAAATCATCAAAGGAGGCAAGACTTTCTTCTGGTCTGGTCGCTACCACAACGATATGAACTCTCGTGATACAGTTATAACAGAGCTAAATGTTCTGGAATCTTTCGATCCTATTGTTCCTGAATCTTACAAAGACTGCGAATTTTTGATGTTGGGTAATCTAGCTCCTAGCGTTCAAAGACGTGTGTTAGAACAATTGCCAAATCGCCCAAAATTAGTGGTAATGGATACCATGAACTTCTGGATGGACATTGCTATGGATGATTTGAAGGAAACCATCAAATTGGTAGATGTACTTACCATTAATGATGAGGAAGCTAGACAGTTGTCTGGCGAATATTCTTTGGTAAAAGCTGCTCGCGTTATTCGTGCAATGGGACCTAAATATTTGATTATTAAAAAAGGAGAGCACGGAGCATTATTATTCCATGAAGAGAATGTTTTTTACGCACCGGCTTTGCCGCTAGAAGAAGTTTTCGATCCAACAGGAGCGGGAGATACTTTTGCTGGTGGTTTTATCGCATTCTTAGCAAAACATAGAGATATTTCTTTCGAGAGCATGAAACGTGCAGTAATATTTGGTTCTGCAATGGCTTCGTTCTGTGTAGAGAAATTTGGTACAGAACGTTTACAAGACCTTACCGAAGAAATGGTAAATGCACGTGTACAAGAGTTTGTTGATCTTTCGCAATTCGATATCTCGCTAATTTAATAAAGCAGATACTACTCTTAAAGGCCAACTCCTTTAAATGGGGTTGGCCTTTTTTTATTTACTATTTGGTATTGGTTATTTTCTATTGATTATTTTAGTCTTAACCAAAACCTTATATCATGTCCAGTCTCACTTCAGATCAACTAGAGAATCAACTTATTGATTTCGCAGTTTCAAGTATTTCTTATTGTAAAGGTTTAGAATACAACTATTCAAACAATCATCTTGGAAAACAGCTAATTCGATCCTCTACTTCTGTTTCGCTAAACTATGGTGAAGCATGTTCCGCAGAGTCTCGAAGAGATTTCATTCACAAAATGAGGATTTGCTTGAAAGAGTTGAAGGAAAGTTACAATTGCTATAGAATAATAATAAAATCAAACAACTCTGAAGCTAAAACCAAAGACAGTTATCTGTTAAACGAATGCAAGGAATTGATGCTCATCTTTTCTAAAAGTGTTGGCACAGCCTCATCCATCAATAAAAAATAATCAATATTCATTAGCAAATATTAATTAAAACTCTTTAACCGCCTTTAACCTATACACTGCTTGTAGATTCCTTAAGAATACCGACTTTTGAAATCCTAAATTATGAAGCACAAAATACTCCTATATATTTTGTTGGTACTATTGCCAACCCTTGCCTTCGCTCATAAATTCTATGTAAGCATTGCCGAAATAGACCGCAAACCTGAAAGCCTGCAGATTTCCATCAAACTATTTACCGATGATTTGGAATTGGGCCTTGGTAAATTCTACAAAGAAGATTTAAAAATTGAGGCTGCAATAGTGGATAGCTTGCTGGAAGATTATTTAAGCCAAAGGCTTAAAATATCTGTTGGAGATTCTTTATTGACACAAACGCTTATAGGCAAAGAAGTTGTGTATGATGTGACTTGGGTGTATGTCGAATTACCTTACGCTTTGCCCATAAAAAGCCTAGATGTTGAGAATTTGATATTGCTAGAATACAATGAAGAGCAGAGTAATATTACCAATGTAAAAGATCAAAAAGGAATGGTGGAAAGCTATATGTACACGCCTTCTCGAAAAATATACACCTTTACGCTGAATGAGTAGTTTTTCGATGTATTTAGAATTGGGATGGTCGCATATCACCGACCTCAATGGCTTCGATCATATTGTCTATCTAATCGCCTTATTGGCGGTTTACGGTTTTGGGCAACTCAAAAGATCCCTTTGGTTGATTACTGCTTTTACCACAGGTCACAGTTTGACTTTGGTTTTAGCCGCTGCAAAAATCATTGCTATCCCTTCCGATATTATTGAGTTTTTAATTCCCGTAACCATTGCAATTACTGCAATAATCAACTTGTGGAATCCCGGCAAAAAAGTGGATTCTAAAAAGATGAAAATCAATTATTTCATCTGCTTAACCTTTGGGTTTATTCACGGATTGGGCTTTTCGAATTATTTCTTGGCGCTTTTAGGAAAAGAACAATCGATTATTAGTCCATTACTTGCCTTTAACCTAGGAATAGAGCTAGGGCAGGTTCTAATTGGTTTATGTATTTTCACGGCTGCCTTTTTGGCAAGAAGATTTTTTAATTGTAAAAACCGCGATTGGGTATTGGTAGTCTCCGGAGGAGCATTGGCATTAGCCCTTTCATTAATGATAGAAACAAAATTTTGGTAATAATGAGAAAGATCAAACTATTGGGTGTGTTGCTTGCTGTAGCTGGATTAGCTTCTGCTCAAGACAATACCAACAAAAATAAATTCCGCCAATTGGGCGAGGATTTACCAACACCAAACAGTTTTAGAACTGGATCTGGTGCACCAGGACCTGAATATTATCAGCAACAGGCAGATTACAATATTGATGTACGTTTGGATGATGCTACACAAAGAATTTATGGTGATGAGCAAATTACTTACACCAACAATTCTCCAGATGATTTGACCTACATCTGGGTACAATTAGATCAGAATGTTCGTGCGCAAAACTCTTTAAGCAAACAAATCAGTACAGGCACTTTAAAGGATAAGGTAAGCTTTGGGACTTTAGAGCGCATGCATAGCGCGTATGATGGTGGCTTTAAATTGGAATCTGTTACAGATCGTAGCGGAAAAAAATTAGAGCATACCGTTAACTATACAATGATGCGTGTTGAATTGCCTTATACTCTTAGAACAGGGATGAGTTTTTCTTTCAAAATTAAATGGTGGTACAACATAAACGATCGTATGAAAATTGGTGGCCGTTCTGGTTACGAATACTTCGAAGAAAACGACAACTACTTGTATACCATTGCTCAG
>JBLHRE010000140.1:0-4741 GCA_047625765.1 Flavobacteriales bacterium | reverse complement strand
TGCTTCGGGGGTGGAGTGTTGCACTGCTTCCGATAATTTATTGAAAGACTCTTCTGCTTTGGTGAAATGATCGTCCAGTTTGTCAGCTGTAAAGGGCACACTTTTCATCCAAACAACGGTGTTGCTTGGTAGGTAGTTTAAGAAAAACTCTCTGCTTTCTTGTACCACTTTTCTTTCAACGTTTGGCACAATAGCCAAACGCTTCATCATTTTTATAGAGAGCTGATTTGCAATGTCAAAAGTTCGAATACTTTCTACATCATCTCCAAAAAACTCTATTCTATAGGGATGTTCGTTAGAGAAAGAAAAGACATCGACAATACCACCTCTAACAGAAAACTGGCCAGGCTCAACTACAAAGTCTATACGTTCGAAATGGTATTCGAAAAGTGTTTCGTTCAGGAAATCAATCGATAAATTGTCTCCTTCGCGAACATGTAAGGTGTTCTTTGTAAGTTCTTTTTTTGTAATTACTCTTTCGAAAAGCGCATCGGGATAAGTAACAATTACCTTGGGCTTTTTAGAAGTGTTTATTTTGTTCAATACCTCTGCTCTTAAACGCACATTGGCATTGTCTGTTTCTTCTATTTGGTAGGGTCTACGGTAAGACCCAGGATAAAACAATACTTCCTTCTCGCCAATCATTTCCTCTAAATCATTCAGGAAATAAGCAGCCTCCTCTTTGTCGTTTAAAACAATAAGTTGTGGAAGATTGCTGTTTTTGAAAACAGACATCACAGAAAAACCTACAGCCGAACCGACCAGGTTTTTCAGGTGAATTTTATATTCGACCTCTGCTAGTTTACGTGCAGCATCTTTTAGGCTAGAGTCAGCAATGTAACCTTGCCTTAGGCCGATAAAATCCATATTACTTTAAATAAGAAAGTGCTTTGTCAACCATTTTGCCAGACCCTATGTAAAGTGGGCATCTTTGGTGCAACTCTGTAGGAACAATTTCCATGATGCGTTGGTTTCCATCATGCGCTTTACCACCTGCTTGCTCTACAATAAAAGCCATTGGGTTGCATTCGTATAACAAACGCAATTTCCCGTTTATAGCTTTAGAGGTAGAAGGGTAAATGTAAACACCGCCTTTCAATAAATTACGGTGGAAATCGGCCACTAAAGAACCAATATATCTTGCGCTATAGGGTCTGTTTGTAGCAGGATCAACTTCTTTACAGTAGTCAATGTAATCGATCAAACCATCTTGTGCAATGGACATATTTCCTTCGTTGATCGAATAAATTGTTCCTTCCTGTTTTGTGGTGATGTTAGGATGAGACAAGTAGAATGTTCCAATGCTAGGGTCCAATGTAAACCCGTTTACGCCATTTCCTGTAGTATATACCAACATGGCAGACGAACCGTAGATTACATACCCAGCAGCAATTTGCTCTGTGCCTGGGCGGAAAAACTCATCTCTTTCTACTTTTCCTGTTCTTATTCTCTTGTAAATAGAAAAGATAGTGCCAATAGAAACATTTACATCAATGTTAGAAGAACCGTCAAGCGGATCCATGGCAACAATATATTTCGAATGCATATTCTCGTCAAAAGCAACAATGTCTTCGTCTTCTTCAGATGCAATAGCTGCGCATTCGCCACCATTCCTTAGCGTAGCAATAAATTGGTCGTTGGCATACAAGTCCAATTTCTTTACTTCTTCGCCCTGTACATTTTCTTTTCCTGCACTACCTAGTATATCTACCAAGCCAGCCATATTAACTTCTCGGTTAACAATCTTAGCTGCCAATGCAATGTCATGCATCAACCGCGAAAATTCACCCGTTGCAGCTACATAATCTGCTTGGCTGTCAATAATATATTCGGATAAAGTATGTGGGCGTCTTTGTATCATGGTACAATTTCTAATTGGACTGCAAATATCGGAAAAGGATTTAGATGGGAAACCTCAAAACATTGCAATTCTCGACCTTACACGTATCTTTACCGCCTTCAAAAAAAAGAACCTATGGCATTTGAAATAAGAAAAGCAAAAAGTGATGACATGCAAGCCGTGTGGGATCTTATTAAGGAGTTGGCTATTTACGAGAAAGCGCCTGATGAGCTTACGGTTACTGTAGCCGAATTGCAAAGAGATGGCTTTGGAGAAAATCCACAGTTCAAAGTGTTCTTGGGGGAGTTGGATGGCAACTTGGTGGGTATTGCTTTTTATTATATTTCTTATTCTACCTGGAAAGGGACTTGCTTGTATTTGGAGGATTTGGTAGTAACGCAAGCTGAAAGAGGTAAAGGCTTTGGAAAATTGTTGTTTACTGCTGTAGCCGAAGAAGCTAAACATATTGGTGCAAAACGTATGTCTTGGCAGGTGTTGGATTGGAATACTCCGGCAATAGATTTTTACAAACACATGGGCGCAGGGCTTGATGCGGGATGGATTAATGGGCGTTATACCGCAGAAGAATTGCAAAGCAAATTTTAGGATGAAAAAGGTTTTTAAGTTTGGCGGAGCATCGGTAAAAGATGCCGCAGGAGTGAAGCAAGTTGCAAGCATTTTGAAGAAACACGGTACAGACTGTGTGGTGGTTGTAATATCTGCCATGGGCAAAACTACTAATGCTTTAGAAAAAGTAGTGGATGCTTACTTAGGTGGGGATGAAGGTAGGTATGCCTTGTTGGAAGAGATTAAACAAGCGCATTTTTCTGTAATGAAAGAATTGTTTCCAGCAAACGATCCTGTTTTCAACGAAATTTCGAACCAGTTTGTAGAGATTGAATGGGCCTTGGAAGATGAGCCTAGAAATGATTTTGGTTACACCTACGATCAAATTGTTTCTGTAGGCGAATTGCTTTCTACAAGAATTGTGAGTGCATTTCTAACTCAAGAAGGAGTAGAGAATACGTGGTTGGATGCCAGAGATATTATTAAAACCGATAACTCTTACCGCAAGGCAAAAGTAGATTGGGCATTGACACAGGAAGCTTTAGATGCCCAGGTTAAAGAAGGTGTCTTATATGTTAGCCAGGGATTTATTGGTTGTACTTCAGAAAACTTTACCACTACCTTGGGTAGAGAAGGTTCCGATTATTCAGGTGCTATTTTCGCCTCTTGTTTGGGAGCAAAGCAATTGAGTATCTGGAAAGATGTGCCGGGAGTATTGAATGCAGATCCTCGATTTTTTCAGGAGACAACATTAATCAACGAAATGCCTTTTAAAGAGGCAATAGAACTGGCTTATTATGGAGCAAAAGTGTTGCATCCCAAAACCATTCAGCCACTGCTTAAGAACAATATTACCCTAGAAGTACGCTCCTTTATTGAGCCAGACAATTTGGGGACAAACGTGAGCAACGAGCGCGCTTTAAACGTAAGTGTACCTTCATATATCGTAAAGCAAAATCAAACCTTAATTTCTTTGGATAGCCCCGATTTGGATTTCATTCAAGAAGAAGGCTTGAGTGCTATTTTTGCTTGTTTTGCAAAACACGGCATTGCAATAAATTTGATGCAACATTCGGCTATTAGTTTCTCTGCTTGTTTCGATGCCGCTCCAAGAAAAATGGAGGCTTTATTAGCTGATTTCAAGCAACAATTTACCGTACGTTACAACGAAGGTTTAACCTTGTATACTGTGCGTCATTATTCGGTAAACTGTGAATCTAAATTATCGGAAGGCAAAGAAGTTTTGTTGGAGCAAAGAAGCAGACAGACCTTACAGTTGCTGATGCGATAATAATTTATACTTTAGCCCCACTAAAATAAAAACAACCCATTATGAAAAAAGCACTCTTTACTTTATTTATCCTATTTCAAATCAGTTCAGTTTTCGGACAAAGAATCAATGAGATTGGGTTGGAAACATCTTATGGGATTAGATTAGATGATCGTTTTATGAAGGATTTCTATGATTTCAAATTTGACCTCGGGATTCAATATAATTTCTTAGAAAAGGAAAAATTTATTTTAGGTGTTACCTGTAATTTGTCAAAATTCTCTAACGAAAATTTTGACATTAGATTAATTACTTGGGTGCCTCAATTAGAATTAGGTTATAGAATAGCCTTGGGGAACTTTATGATTACTCCAAAAGTGGCAATTGGGTATGCTAGTGACAATTTCAGAATGGATTCAGATAGGTTTAATTCTAATGGTCAACCAATATCAAAAGAGACTTATACGCTTCGTGATCAGGGGGTAAGTTCAAATATTGGTCTTGCTATTGCTATGCCTATTAGCACAAACTTTGCAGTTAATGTGCAGTGCGATTATCAGTTTATGAGACTAAAGTCGATTAACAATCCTAGAGGCGATTCTTGGAACAGCACTCATATGCTTTACCCTAGAATTGGTGTAAGTTATACTTTAGATAAGAAGTAAATCCTACAGCTTAAAAGCCGCTTCAATTTTATCAAAAAGTACTTGAGATAATTTTCTGTGAGATTCGTGTGTCCAGCCTGCAATGTGTGGGCTTAGGATTACTTTTTCAGATGTGATGAGGTATTGCAAAGGTTCAGGCAGAGTATCGTCTGAGAAGAAATTCTCGAACGATGCTTTTTCGTATTCCAATACATCCAAACAAGCACCCAATACTTTTCCGCTTTCCAATCCATTAACCAATGCACTTGTTTTTACATTTTTGCCTCTTGCAGTATTGATGAGGTAGAAGGGTTTGGTGCATTTCTCAATAAAAGCATCATCAATTAAATGCACGCATTCTTCGGTCTGTGGTATATGTAGGCTGATGATGTCTGCTTTGTCTTGTAGTTCTTTTAAACT
>JBLHRE010000139.1:0-4789 GCA_047625765.1 Flavobacteriales bacterium | reverse complement strand
GGAGCAATCTGATGCCCTTTTCCTTTCGATTGTAAACTTTCGTCAACCAATTGGGGGTTCAACTCTGAAGGTTGGTAGATGGGTAAGGCTTTCTTTTTAGATAAAATAGGATAAGCCAAAAAGACACCTACTAATGCTACAAGTCCAAAAAGAAGAATACGAATTTTCATGCTGAATGATTTTCTACAAAAATACGTCTAGAATAGTAAATGAGGAAATAAACTTAAAGCTTTCTATTCTGGAATCTGTAATAAGCGTAAAGCGGTGCAAAAACCAATGTAAACAAAGCAAATCCAATAATCAATAGTGTATCGGAATGGCGCCATTCTAAGATGTAGAACAATACTCCATCCAAAATAACCATTACAGCTAAGGTGCCTAAAATGTAAAGTAGTTTACGTAAATCCATTCATTTAAAAATACGAATTATTTCTTCTGATTCTCATTATTCATGATGAGAATCCTACTTTGAATTTGCAATAAATAGAACTCCCCGTTTTTATGATTAAAACATATATTCGCTACACTTAAACAAACCCTATGGAATTAGCCATAATCGACTGGATTTTAATTATTGCCTTCTTGTTGTTGTCCTTAGGTATAGGACTTTATTTTAAAAATAGATCGGAAGGTAACCTTACCGATTTCTTTCTAGGAGGGCGTAAATTACCTTGGTACATCGCGGGTATCTCTATGGTTGCAACAACATTTGCTGCGGATACCCCATTGGCTGTTACCGAGTTGGTAGTAAAAAACGGTATTTCTGGTAACTGGTTGTGGTGGTCATTTTTAACGGGAGGAATGCTAACCACCTTTTTCTTTGCTAAGCTTTGGCGAAAGGCCAATGTATTGACAGAAGTTGAACTGATTGAAAAACGATATAGCGGAAAACCGGCAGCAGCATTAAGAGGATTCAAAGCCCTTTACCTTGGTTTGTTTATGAATGTGATGATTATTGGTTGGGTAAACCTTGCTTTGATCAGTATTTTGGAAGTATTTTTCGGCATTCCTGCTAGCGAAGTTATCTGGTATGTTTTCGGTGCCATGACATTGGCAGCAATTTACTCATCGCTTTCGGGTCTATGGGGCGTTGCTATTACAGATACTGTACAGTTTGTAATTGCCATGGTAGGTACTGTAATCTTGTCCTACAAAGTAATTACCCATGAAAAGATTGGAGGTATTTCCGGATTGCAAGAAAAATTACCTGAATGGGCATTCGATTTTTTCCCATCAATAGCAAGCGGTTCTGATATGGTTGGCGGATTAACCATTGGAATTGGAGCCTTTTTGGCGTACACCACTGTACAGTGGTGGGCATCGTGGTATCCTGGAGCAGAGCCTGGTGGAGGGGGTTACGTTGCACAACGTATGATGAGTGCCAAAACAGAAAAAGATGCCGTTTACGCTACCCTATTCTTCCAAATTGGGCATTACTGCTTAAGACCTTGGCCATGGATTTTAGTTGCCTTGGCAACTATGGTATTGTACCCAGACTTAGAAGACCCCAAAATGGGGTATGTAATGGCCATGCGCGATTTCTTACCAGACGGACTAAGAGGATTATTACTGGTTGCCTTTTTAGCAGCCTACATGAGTACAATTTCTACCCAGCTAAATTGGGGTGCAGGATATTTGGTGAACGATTTTTACAAACGATTTATGAAACCTAACAAAACGGACAAGCATTATGTAAGCATGTCGCGTTTGGTCACAATTCTTCTGGTGATTGTTGGTGGGATTGCTACTACTTTTATGACAAGTATCTCTGGTGTTTGGCAGTTTATTATGGAGTGTGGTGCAGGTCTTGGTTTAGTTTTAATCTTACGATGGTATTGGTGGAGAATTAATGCTTGGTCGGAAATAGTTGCAACGGTAATGCCATTTATCATCTATACTTTCTTGCAGCTATTTGCTCCGGAAATCGTGTTTCCCAATGGCTTTTTCATCATTGTAAGTGGAACAACATTAAGCTGGATAATTGCAACCATTGTAACTAAGCCTACTGATTCGGATGTGTTGAAATCCTTTTACGAAACGGTTCAACCCGAAGGTGCCTGGAAACCAATTCAAAAGATTAGTTCTGTAGAATTTAAGGCTTCTGGAATTTGGCGATTGGTAATTTGCTGGCTTTCCGGAATTGTATTCACCTACTCTATTCTGTTCTCTACAGGTTATGTTATTTTTGGCAATTGGGATGCATTTATGATCTGGTTCCCACTTGCGGTAATTTCTTTAATTATCTTAATCATTACGCTGCGTAAAACTTCAATTTTAGATTAATGGCTGAAAAGAAAGAAGATTGGTTTGCCTCTTGGTTCGATACCACCTATTACCATATCCTTTATGGTGAGCGTGATTATACCGAAGCAGAATGGTTTATATCAAACCTGGTAAACTACCTTAAACCTAGTTCTAAGGCCAATTTCTTGGACTTAGCTTGTGGTAGAGGAAGACATGCCATTTATTTAAACAGCAAAGGATTTGAGACTGCTGGAGTAGATCTTTCATCGGCTAGCATAAAAGTTGCCCATCAAAGTGCAAATGAAACTTTACATTTTGATGTACATGATATGCGCAAAACTTATAAAAAGGAGGCTTTTGATTATGTTTTCAACTTGTTTACTAGTTTCGGTTATTTCGAAGATGATACTGATAATCTAAAATGCATTCAAGCAATTGCAAATAACTTAAAACCAGGCGGTAGACTGGTAATGGACTTTATGAATGCAAAAAAGGTAATGCTTGGTCTGGTTGCTGAAGAAGTAAAGGAAGCTGAAGGCATTACGTTCAAAATAAACAGAAGTATAAACTCTGGGCATATCATCAAACAGATTAGCTTTGAAGACGATGAAGAACCTTTCCATTTCGAAGAAAGAGTTCGTGCTTTGCAATTGTTCGATTTTCAAGAGTTATTTCAAAAATCAGGATTATCCATCACCGATTTGTTCGGAGATTATGAACTGAATCCTTTCAATGCATTGGTATCCGATAGACTTATATTAGTAGCCGAAAAACTGAACACATGATTTCGAACATCGTCTTATTTCTCTCTGTAGTTATTGGTGGTTTGCTGGGGCATTTTTTCAAGAAACAAAGCAAGAACAACCTCAAGTTGATTCTTTCCTTTTCTGGAGCCTACCTTTTGGCCATTTCGGCATTGCACCTATTGCCGGAAATTTTTCAATCTGGAGACGACCATATAGGCATCTACCTTTTAGCAGGTTTTATCTTTCAAATTGTATTGGAATTTTTCTCGAAAGGACTGGAACATGGTCACACACATTTGCATAACAATCGTGTGCCAATGGCCATGTTTGTAAGTTTGTGTATTCATGCACTATTAGAAGGAATGCCTGTTGGCAACCATCAAGCTTCACATGGCCTAGAACCAATATTGATTGGGATATTTTTGCATAAAATTCCAATTAGCATTGTTCTTTATAGCCTTTTCAAACAAGGTAACTTCTCCAATATCAAAATAGTAATCTACCTAGGGGTATTTGCAATAATGGCTCCTTTTGGCTCAGAATTGGCCACTCACTCGTTTTGGATTAGTTCTTATGCTAACGAAATACAAGCTGTGGTTGTTGGCGTGTTCTTACACATTGCTACCACCATACTTTTCGAAAGCACCGAAGGACACCGTTTCAATTTAATGAAACTGTTAACTATTATTTCTGGGGTATTATTGGCTTGGGTGAGTCATTAAGTAAATCTTGCACTTTTGTTTTTAATACCGGAATTACCCTTCTTTGAACCAAGCATTTTTATGCGCACCTAACACTGATCTACAGCCTAATTCGAGGTGTTTCTTACAAACCTTACAAGAACAAATTTCTTGGAGAAGTGTTTCCTTTCTAGGATAATTTTATCTCCATTCGTATATCACAACGCTCATATTCGGAAGTAGGAACGGGAACTTCCACAAAGCCCATTTTAGAATAGATGTGTAGCGCATTCTCAAGTTTGCGACTAGAGTCTAAAAATACTGTTTTGAACTGATGCTTCTTTGCAAAATTAAGACAGAACTGAACGAGCATTTTCCCAATTCCTTTACCCTGAAATTCAGGAATGACTCCCATTTTTGAAAGTTCAAAAATACCCTCAGATTCTTTTTTTAAAGCAACCGTTCCGACAATTTCTTTTTTATCATTTTCAGCAAAAAAGATGAACCCTCCTTTAGCCAAAATATATTCTTTATGTTGCTCTAAGACCTTGTTATCTATAGGTTCTAAGACAAAATATTTTGCAATCCACTCTTTGTTAATCCCTTCAAAATAATGCCCTAATTCGGGTTTATAATCAATGATCCTAATCATCTTAATTCAATTCTAACTGTTTTCTAAGTAAAGTGTCCTGCTCCTTGTTCTTATTCCAGTAATCAACCTTAAGCGTTTTCTTCCGTTTGGCACTACTTGTCAATTGTCTTGCATTAGGCCCAAAACCACTTTTATAAGTGTCCTCCCATCCTTCAATAATATAAGGAAACTGAGATTGGAAGTAAATGGTTCGTTTTCTATCGAACTCTAGAAATTGCAATTCGTACACCATTTGGCCTGCAGTAGTTCTACTCTTAAATAATGAGCCTCTTACGGACATTGGCTCCACATCTATATGCAACAAACGCGTAATCACCATTGAAGGAATCATTTCAAATTCGCCTTGAGGTAATAATTCTGGATTCATTCTGATAGTGTTCCAAATACCATCTTCGGTAGTTGTAAATTTTACTTTTTCTTTCAAATCTCCTTCCGTTTCAAAATAGCTTTTTTGATCTAATTCATAC
>JBLHRE010000138.1:0-4808 GCA_047625765.1 Flavobacteriales bacterium | reverse complement strand
AATGAGTTACATAGTTAGTTCGGGAATTACAACTTATCAAGAATCATCGCCCAGTTTCAAACGGTAAAAAACAGACAACCTAAACAACCAACCATCTGAAAATCCAGAATTCAGTTGTGTTCGATTGTCTCCAAAATTGTATAATGGAAGTCCAAAAGAAACTTTCTCGTTGTACATACGATATGTTCTTCCTAGAGAACGTCCCAAGCCTACTTGAAAATTCAGGCCTTTCTCCGTGCCATATTGGAAATAGGTGTATAGGTCTTTGGTTGATCTTTCAACATAGGCATTAACCTCACCAGCTATTGAAGTGTTCACATTATAGCTTCTGACTTGCCCCTTAAATTCTAGGCCTACTCTAGCTCCTTTTGCAACAGTATAATTCAAATCTAAAGAAAGCGGTAAAAGTGCTTTTGCCTCAAACTTTGAGGATGGACTCAAGTAATAAAATCCCAATATTGGAACTATAAATGGCCCGAACAGTTCGTTATTCCCATACACTCCAAACTTATAACTAAAGTGCTCCGACTTGATATATTTCATCACTACAGCTCCGCCTAACTGAATATCTTGTTTGCCGATTCCCTTGAAATCGGAAGAGATTTTAGGGAGTAGCAAATACGTTCCGCTCCATTTCTCATTGTGCTTGAAATTCGCCCCCAATTTCAAACAAAGTCCAGTTAAGTATTCATCTCCTCTATTCGGATTAAAAGAGGCAACTGTGTTTTCATAAATAACTCCAGTTAGAATAGTAAAGTCATCACTTACGACAATAGGAAGGCTGAGATTCCCATTCATTTCGTGTAGCGTTGTGGTCGCTGCTGAAGAATCGAATGCATTTGAAGGGGAACTAGCGTAGTCGAATTTGGCCAAATCGATATAATTCTGTGCCGTTGCTATGCTAGCACAAGCTAACAAGGCGCAAATCAAATGTGTTTTTTTCAAAAGTTCCGTTTTAGTTTTAAACAATACCAACGGCACGAAAAATACAATTTAATCCTCGGTATTCAGAACATCCCAAACCAAAGCCGATTCAAAACCTTTCCGAATCAAGTAATTAGCAGTTTTACGCTTTAATAAGTAAGGGTGCGATTCTTTCTGTTTGCTTAAATATTTATCGGCCAATAGTTTAATTTCATCCTTATAACCCAAGCCATCAATTTCTAACATTGCCTTATTGATACAATATTCAGAAATATCTCGTCTCCACAACTCCTGCTTAATCTTGTACTTGCCCCAATGTTTAAACCGAAATTTACCTCTTGCAAAAGCAATGGAAAAGCGCTCTTCATTTAGGAAGTTCCCTTGAATCAATTCTACCATTAATGTATCCACTACCAATTCTATCATCCCCCAAGAAATAAGTTTTTCTCTAACTTCCTTTTGGCAACGCTCTTGATAGGCACAGTAATTATGAACTCGAATTCTGGCTTCGTTAATGTCGTATATATGCTTTTTCTCTTCCATAAAAAAAGCGCCACATATACATGTAGCGCTTTAATCTATTTTTTGTTTTCGTAATCAATCACCACTTCTTCATCCTTTTCATCAAAGAATCGGTATTCCAAAGTATGGTACGATGACATTGGACGTACTGTAATCCATTTTTTATACTTGAAGAACCATTTCATACGAATAGATTTCATTCCATTGGTAAGATATGCAGCTATGTAAGGATGTACCCCAACGGTTACCTTTTTCGCCAAATTGTTCTCAAAGATATCATGGATCTTCTCATCCAAATTATCCGTAATCAATATGCTAGCTTCAACTTCACCTGTTCCATGACACGATGGACATTTCTCTACCGTTTTGATATTCATTTCAGGGCGAACACGCTGACGTGTAAGCTCTATCAATCCAAAACGACTTGGTGGTAAAATCTTGTGCTTAGCACGATCACCTTTCATTTCTTCTTTCAGGCGTTCGAAAAGCATTTTCCGGTGATCCGCAAGATGCATATCGATGAAATCGATAACAACGATTCCACCCATATCTCTCAAACGCAACTGGCGGGCAATTTCTGTTGCTGCCTGAAGGTTTACTGCCAAAGCATTTTCTGCTTGGCTCTCCGTTTTATTGGCTCGGTTCCCCGAGTTCACGTCAATAACGTGCAGGGCTTCTGTATGCTCAATAATCAAATACGAACCTTTTGGCATTCCTACGGAACGGCCAAAGGCACCTTTAATTTGCTTGTTGACACCGTAATAATCAAATATTGATGTACGGCCTTTGTAAAGCTTGACAATTTTTTCTTTGTCAGGGGCAATACTGCGCAAATACTGTCTCAGTTCGTCATACAAGTCTGCATCATCTACGGCAATCTGATTGAAAGAATCATTCAAGATATCCCGCAATAAAGAAGATGTGCGATTCAATTCGCCTAACAACCTAAATGGTGGTTTGGCTCCTTGTAATTTTTTAAATGTCTGATGCCATTTCTGAACTAGGTCACTTAGATCTGCATCTAAGTCGGCCACTAGTTTGCCTTCGGCTACAGTACGAATAATAACTCCAAAACCTTTTGGACGAATGCTAGCGATAAGACGCTTTAAGCGATCGCGTTCTTCAGGTTTTCGGATTTTCTGTGATACAGAAATACGATCTGAGAAAGGAACCAAAACAATAAAACGACCAGCTAATGAAAGCTCGCCACTTAATCTTGGACCCTTTGTTGAAATCGGTTCTTTTGCAATCTGAACGAGAACATTCTGATTGGTTTTCAAAATCTGATTTACGGTACCGTCCTTTGGAATATCTTTTTCCAAAGTAAAATCAGCCAAGTCTGCTTGGGTTTGTTTACCCGTAGTAGTACGTTTGATGTACTTATTTAAAGACTCAATCTGTGGACCTAAATCTAGATAGTGTAAGAAGGCATCCTTCTCGTAACCAACATCTACAAATGCTGCATTTAAACTAGGAACTAACTTTCTTACTTTTCCCAAGTAAAGGTCACCGACCTTATAGCTGTTCCCATCTCGTTCACTGTGCAGTTCGAATAACCGACCTCCTTTTAATAGCGCAATATTAACCTCCGATTCTCCCGATTGTAAAATCAATTCAGTTTCCACGAACGATAAGTATTGTGAGTATTACTACTCATTAAAAAAAGCTGCTTGCATAATTGCAAACAACGCCAAAAGCACCCGAAAGGGTGCTTATTGGCTGTTATCCTATAAAAAGAAATTATTTTTTCTTCTTGTGACGGTTTTTTCTCAAACGTTTCTTTCGTTTGTGGGTAGCCATCTTATGTCTTTTTCTTTTCTTTCCGCTTGGCATAGCTTAAAGTTTTAATGTTGTTAATTATTTTCCAACTGTTTGATTCTTTCTTCCAAAGCTGACTTTGCTTTCACATCATCAGTATATTTCAGAAAAGATCTGTAAGCAGTTATTGCTTTAATATTTTCTTCTAATCCTTCGTAAGCCTGACCAATTGATTGCCATACTTCAGTACGATTAGCATCTAGTTCCAAAACGCGTTTAAAGCGCTCTATTGCCTTCTCGTATTGATTGGACTGCATGGATAACATTCCTAACGAGTATGTTGCTTCTAAGTGTTCTGGATTTTCGGCCAAAACGGCTCTTAGCATCATTACACCTTGCATTGGGTTTTCTCCAGACTGTACAATTCGCACAGCCTCTTCTACCTTTAAATCCAATGGTGTTGCAGCATTCACCTTTCGGTCTTGCTGTGTTCTTGGCAACAAAAAAAGAACGGCTGTTAGAACAAGCCCAATAAATAAAACTATGTACTGAGACTTCTTCATATATTTAGGCAACTACCTCAACTTTTTCTTTAACCTCCTCAACAAAAACCTTTGAAGGTTTAAAAGCAGGAACATTATGTGCAGGAATAATGATAGTTGTATTTTTTGAAATATTCCTACCTGTTTTCTCTGCTCTCTCTTTTACAATAAAGCTACCAAATCCTCTCAAGTAAACATTTTCACCTTCACCCAACGAACTTTTAATTTCTTTCATAAACGCTTCGATTGTAAACTGCACATCTACTTTCTCAATTCCAGTTTTGTCAGCAATCTTTGCAACGATATCTGCTTTCGTCATTTTCTTATTACAATTTACGAATTAAACACTCTATTTTTGAGGGCTGCAAATATAGAACAATTAGTGTAGAAAAAAACATTTTACCAACCATTTTAGAGGCAAGCAAGTTGCTCTAAAACAACAAGTTCAACATGAACATTTCCAAGGCTATTCAAAACTGGTATAATCAAAACAAAAGAGACCTCCCTTGGAGAAACACTCAAGACCCTTTTAAAATATGGCTTTCAGAAATAATTTTACAACAAACTAGAGTTGAACAAGGTACAAGATATTACCATAAATTCGTTGATAGATTCGCTAATGTTTCTGAATTAGCAAATGCTTCTGAAGAAGAAATTTTAAAATTATGGCAAGGTTTAGGCTATTATTCTAGAGCAAGAAACCTGCATACTGCCGCAAAACAAATCATAGAACTACATAGCGGTGTATTCCCAAATACGCACAAAGACATCCTTAACCTTAAAGGCATTGGACCTTACACTGCCGCAGCAATTGGCTCTTTTGCTTTTAAATTACCCTTGGCTGTTGTTGACGGCAATGTATATCGTGTACTTTCTCGCTTATTTAATGAAGCAATTCCTATTAATAGTAGCGGGGGAATAAAATTATTTCAAAACCTAGCTGACGCACTTTTAGACAAAGACCATCCAGACAATCACAACCAAGCTATGATGGAATTTGGATCTACCTTATGTACCCCCAAAAAACCAGACTGCCTTAATTGTCCTTTACAAAATCAATGC
>JBLHRE010000137.1:0-4855 GCA_047625765.1 Flavobacteriales bacterium | reverse complement strand
CTGATATTTTAATTGACGATGTACGCGTAATTACCGCATTAAATAATGGTATATACCTTAACGGTTCTGAGTTTGACAAACTCAGTAATGTTATAGTAGAGAACTGTTACGTTTCTGGCGTTACTAATAATGACGGTATCGTAGTGCATCAAGACGGTAGTCTTCACTCAGCTGGTTCAAATTTTATTTTTCGAAATAATTATGCAGAATTATGCGGAGAACAAGGATTTGACATCACTACAGGGACAAATGTATTATTGCTGAATAACATTTCCAAAAATAATAGCGCGGGAGGCGTAGTTGTTGGCCATTCTGCTGATAGCGTTACTATTCAAAATCACACAAGCCTATATGAACCCACGTTACCAACCTCTGCAGCTATAAAAATAGGAGGAGATGCAAGAAATGTAAAACTTATTTATAGCCAAATAATAGGTGATGGGCATCACTTATTATTGATTGACGGAGACAATGTTGAAATTTATAACAATGTTTTCGTATGGGACGGTGGAGGCAGTTTGTTTGATTTAAGTAATGAAATTGAAAATGTGATAGTGAAAAACAACATTTTTACAACGCTACAAGGAAGCATGAGCAGAGTCATGCGTTTTTTAACCCCTACTCGCCCTCCAGATCATCCCTCCTTTGAATTTGATAATAATATCTATTATACTCCAGATAGTGTCGTTACAATTTATTCTAGTTCTACCACAACCAATTACTCTTTACCAAATTATCAAACAACTTTTGGACAAGATTCGAACAGTTTTTTTGCTAAACCTGAATTTGTAGATCTTGCTGGAAGTGATTTTCATCTAACTTCTATATCACCCGCAATAGAGAATGGTGTTGATGTTAATTTAAACGCTGATTTTGACAATTCTTTTGTTCCATATAATTTGTTTCCAGACATTGGTGCATTTGAATATTCAGATATTACTCTTAACGATCTGACGTTTCGAGTTAGCGCATCAGAATTAAGCAGCATCGACCCAGCTGGGCTGCACATAGCTGGATCATTCAATGGATTCACACCAGAACCCATGAACTCCGATGGTGACGGGATTTACAGCTTCACCATTAACGAAGTAGATGGAACAAGCCTGCTTTGGAAGTTTTTGAATGGCGATAGTTTTACAGGTGAAGAAGATGTTCCCTCTGCTTGTGGATTACCTGATGGATTTGGCGGAAATAACCGCATTCTTATTATGCCAGGAGAAGACACCATCCTAGAAGCCGTTTGCTTTAGTTCCTGTGAGGTATGCGAGGGAAGTTTGATTTGCGAAAATCCTTTCCCAGCGGTCAATCCATCTAGCTTGTCGACTTCCGTCAATGCGAATTCAGTAAGTTTCAGCTGGAATCCTATCCCACTTCAAATTGGCTGCCAGGTGCAAGTCAGAGTTGCTGGCGCATCTAGCTTCTTGGGAGCGCAAATAGTTGGAGGTGCCAATTCTGATGGCCTCAATGCTCCATTGAGCCTTTTCAATCCAGGGAATTACCAGTGGCGAGTAAGATGTGGATGTTCTCAAACACCGCTGATTGCAGGCCCATTCTCCGCATGGCAGTCCTTTAGCATAAGCTCAGGCATTGCCTTGAATAGCAGCCCCAACCCGACGGGTGGACATTCCGATGTAACGTTCTCCATTGTAAATGAAGGAAATGCGACACTTGAAGTATATGACCTGAATGGCCGTGTGATAGAAACTCTTTTTAGCCAAGAAGCTCTGCCAGACTTGAGCTACCGCATTCATTTTGACGGAAGTGCATTGCCGAATGGTATATACATCTATCGCCTTACGACAAATAAAATGGTGGAAATCGAAAAATTTATAATCAGTCGATAATTACTGAGTTTCTTACGTTTTAAAAGGGTGCTTAATTGTCACCCTTTATATTTGCGCTATCGTTTCTCTTCAAAACATAGATAAGTGGTTCGATGGAACTCCAGTTCTATCCGATATTACGTTCCAAGTAAAAGAGGGCGAAACCCTATGCCTAATAGGCCCTTCAGGAAGCGGGAAATCGACCATTCTCAAATTAATCAACGAACTTCCAAAAACCGCACGTTTCTTAGCCTGAGCGTTGTGCTTCACAAAATTTCGTATCGGTGACAAGAAAAATAGCAATAGCAGGTCTAGTAAGGTTGAATTATTGATGAATAACTTCACTATCGTCCTTTAACGAAATATTCCAAAACCCTTCAACAAACCCCAAAAAGCAAACCCATTAATCTTCCATTATTGCTTTTTCTAAAAAAATTATATTCACCTTGGCAATTAAGGTAAAAACTTTGATTGAAGATGATTTTACATGAATTGCCTAAGAGTGGCTGGAAGGGACTTGTGGCGAACTGGAGGTCGGACTTCTTAGCTGCGATAAGTGTTTCTCTAGTGGCCTTGCCTTTAGGATTAGGTGTAGCAGCAGCTTCGGGTGCACCACCAATAGCCGGTTTAATCTCAGCAATCATTGGTGGGATTGTTGCGACCCCGTTTAGAGGAAGTCATCTTGCCATCAACGGTCCAGCCGCAGGTCTCATTGCGGTTACCCTTTCCGCTAGTTATTCCCTTAACGATGGGTCAGGTCAAACACTTAATTATGTTTTGGCAGCGGTTTGTATCGCAGGGGTGATACAGGTCCTTTTGGGAATGCTGAAACTAGGTCGATTAGCAGAGATAATACCATCTTCTGTGATACAGGGTGTTATGGTAGCGATTGGTATCATTATATTCTCGACACAGATACACGTAGCCATGGGCACCAACCCAGTTGGTAAAAACACGGTAGACCTATTAAAGGAAATATTTACACAAATCCCCAATATTCATCCTGTAATATTTGGCATCTCCATTGTTGGAATTATTCTTTTGGTTACTATTCCTAAAATTCAATCAAGACTCTTACACTATTTTCCAGCGTCTCTTTGGGTTTTAGTCATGTCAGTTATTGCCGCTTATTTGTTTAATTTCTTCGAAGCTCATACTATCGACATATCGGGAAGGAGCTATGATATTGGACCTCAACAGTTGATCACAATTCCAGACGATCTACGAGACGCAATAATGTATCCGAACTTCAGTAGAATAGGTGATTATCGATTTTGGCTGGCGGTCTTATCTATTTCTGTAATAGCCTCGATTCAAACGTTGGCGATGGCTAAAGCAGTTGATAAATTAGACCCTTATAAGCGAAAGTCAAACCTTAATAAAGATCTAATTGGTGTAGGCTTGGCGACAGCCATATCGGGAGCCATTGGCGGATTGCCAATCATCACGGTTATAGTGCGAAGTACGGTTAATGTAAATAACAATGCCAAGACCAAGTGGTCTAATTTTTACCATGGTGTCTTGATCATTGTTTTCCTCTTTGTCCTTGCTCCAGTCATACAGATGATTCCACTTGCTGCCTTGGCTGCAATCCTAGTGTACATTGGATTTAGATTAGCAGCACCCGCCGTCTTCAAGAAAATTTATGCCATGGGACTTGAGCAACTCATCTTCATGGTAGTCACTATTGTTATCACTTTATATTCAGGTTTGTTATGGGGGATAATTGGCGGAAGTTTATTTACACTACTCGTGCATATATTGCTGTCACGAATGCCTGTCGGGGACTTTTTTAAGGAATCGTTTTCGAAAAAAACAAACGTATTTATCACAAAAGATGGCCAATACAATTTACACGTACAGGGTATTGCCAGTTTCTTAACCATTCCACGTATTGCCGAATTAACGAATAACATTCCTTTGGGCGCTAGCGTGAGCATCGATTTATCCAACACAAGATTGGTTGGCATGACCTTTATGGAGTATTTGGTGGATTATTTAAAGATGTCTCAGGATGCGGGAGGTAAAGTCGTGATAACCGGTTTAGACGCACATGTCTCATCGTCCTCACACAGCAGGGCCTTGAAAATATCCCTACACAGTTTCAATCCTAAATTATCTCCAAGGCAACTCAGGCTGCAAAATTTAGCAAAAGAGAAAGATTATGAATTTACGAGTCAAGTTGATTGGAATACATCCTATCTCAGGAATTTTCACTTTTTTGTAATTAGGCCTATCGAACGTAAGGCAAATTGTATAACAGGAACATTCAAGAGTCTAAAGGTGGCTTGGGAGATTGCTGATGTAACTTTCAACGAAGGAGCTTCTTTTACTGCTGAAGTTTTTACGACTACCGTAATGGTTCTAAAGTTGAATAAAAAGATACCCATATTCTCAATGCAAAAAGAAGGTGTTGTTGATAGGATATTTGATCGTGTATTGGCGTTTTCAGGATATAAGGACATCGACTTTGAGATGTACTCAGGTTTTTCTAAAGAGTTTTTAATCATGGGAAATAATGAACAAGAAATTCGATCCTTTTTTACAGATGAAATCATTCGCTTTTTTGAAAACAATCAAATCTATCATTTGGAAAGTAATGGTGAGGCTTTATTAATATTTGACAAGGTCAAATTATCAAGAACAGATGAAACCATTTCATTTATAGAGTATGGTGGTGAGCTCGCTAAAAATCTAGAAATAAGGGCGCAAAGAAATTAATTTCCTCATTCAGCAATGATTTATACCAACAATAATTATATTCAAGGGTTCTCATTATTTACAAGAAGAGAAAGGTGAAAATTTGTGTAAATCAAAGAAATAATGGAAGCACAATAATTTATATGAAATCATAGCACACTGGGGGATGCTACGCTTAATATACTAGCGCTGTTCGTAATTTAAGATGAAGACATACACAGGGATCCTATTAGCAACCGTCTAGGCTCTTGCCTTATTTGCTTTCTACCAAAAATCTGAAGTTCAGGGGAAACAAGACTTAACTAAAACCGTTTGGACTTCAGTGGTTGTAA
>JBLHRE010000136.1:0-5018 GCA_047625765.1 Flavobacteriales bacterium | reverse complement strand
CGACTGATACGCTCCATCAACAATAGGAGAAATGGTAGTAGCCGCCATCGCTTCCAATTCCTGAGAAGTCATTAAACCTGTAGTATCCTGAGACCCTACAATGTTTACCTCTACACGCACGTCAGAACCAGCATGTAATATTTTACCCGGTGTATTTCCTACAGCATTTTTGTTGAATATTTTCTCAACTGCTGTTAAACCTTGCCCTTCATTAGAGATCTCTTTTGAAGGAGCATAAACAGTAGGAATATCAATTCCTAAAATCCCTGCTGCTATGGTTTGTAATTTCTTTCCAAAAACAACTGCGTAAGAACCTGCTGCTTTGATAAACTCCATTTTTTGTGGGGTTAATGCGGCAGAAATATCCTTCAACTCGATGTCTCCGTGGTATAGTTTTTTTGTTTTTGTATTGATGGTAAATACAGTGCCTGTTTCTACAGAATAGGTTTGCTCTAATACAGGATCTCCATTTTCATCGCGAACGGTCTTTCCTTCTGCATCGGTTTTGTTTACCCAGTTTTTAAGGTCGATGCCAATACCACCCGTTACACCAACTGTGGTTAAGAAAATGGGAGAAATTCCGTTTGTACCTGCAATGATTGGCGCTATGTTTATAAAAGGCACATAAGGACTCGCTTGTACACCTGTCCAAAGCGCCACATTATTAACACCCGACATTCTTGAAGAACCAACACCCATGGTTCCTTTTTCAGCAATCAACATTACACGTTTGTCTGGATGTTGTGCTTTTAATGCCGTTAATTCTTGCTGCATCTCTTTGTTATGCTCAAACAAACACTGACCATGCAATTCGCGGTCCGATCTAGAGTGTGCATCTGCACCAGGCGAAAGTAAATCTGTAGAAATATCACCCGTACCTGCAATAAAAGTAACAATGTCTATCTTCTCTTCTACTTCTGGAAGCTTGGTAAAGAATTCTGCCTGAGCGTAGCTTTCCATTAATTCTTTGGCAACAGCATTGCCCGCTTTAAAAGCAGCTTCCAATCGCGCAACATCTGCTTCGTATAAGAAAACCAAAGTCTTTAAAACCTCCACTGCTTCTTTTGCAATAGCAGCATCATTGCCCAAAGCAAGATCCAATAATACATCTACCGATGGGCCTCCTTTCATATGCGCCAACAACTCAAAGGCATAGCTTTGAGAAATTTCTGCAACACTTTCATTTCCAAGAATAATCTCCTTTAAAAATTGCGCCTTTGCTCCTGCTGCTCCAGTAGTGCCTGGAACAACATTGTAAATGAAAAACTGAAGAGAATCTTCTCTGTATGCATTTGACAAGTCTTTAATTTGACGAATAATTGCAGCAATCAATTCAACTCCCTCTATAGGCTTAGGATGTAAAGCCAAGGATTTTCTTTCTTCTATTTCTTTGATATAATCTTGATATATAATCATAAAGGCTTTTTGTATTTAATCACGGTTCGGTGAAGTCCATTCTAAGGCATTAAATCCTTTGTCAAATAGACAATCACCACTTAATTTTCAATCCCGCGAAATTACGAAATATCCTTGCCTTTTGAAAACAGAAAATAGCGTATAAAAAATCACGCAATGCATAGCATAAAAGGCCAGCGAGACAGCATACTATTGTACAAACTTAGTGCGCAAACTCAAAACACAATATCCCATTCAAGAGTCTATAGAATTGACTACTTTCGAGTTCTAATTTTAGGACATGAAAAACCTATATAAAGAGAACATCAAAATTGCTTTAGAGTCTATTAAAAGTCACATGTTAAGAACCTCTCTTACCATTCTAATTATAGCCTTGGGCATTGGCGCATTGGTAGGAATACTTACTGCCATCGATGCCATTAACTCATCTATTACTAATAATTTCGCCCAAATGGGCTCCAATACTTTTTCCATTCAAAACCGCCAAGGCGGGATTCGTATTGGTGGTGGAAAAAGAAGAGATATAGACAATCCAGCTATCAGCCTAGACCAAGCACAACGCTTTAAAGAGATTTTCCAGTATCCATCAACCACTTCTATTTCTTTTATAGGATCTGGTACCAGTGTGGTAAAACGCAAAGAATTAAAAACCAATCCAAACATCCAAGTTTGGGGTACAGACGAAAACTATTTAACCACGGCAGGTTACGAAATAGCCAAAGGCAGAAACTTTAATGCCAGAGAAGCATACGAAGGTTCTCGGGTAGTGGTTATTGGTGTTGAACTGGTGACTAGCTTATTTAAAAATACCGAGCCTTTGGACAAAATTATCAGCATACGCGGAATTAAATATAAGGTAATTGGTGTGCTAAAAGAGAAAGGTTCGAGCATGGGAATGGGTGGCGATAAAATATGTATTCTACCTATCACCAATGTCAGATCTGTTTTTGCCAGACCCAATATATCTTATACGCTTAGTGTAATGTGCTCTGACCCCAAATTACTGGAAGCTGCCATTGGCGAAGCCACCGCAAGTATGCGTATTGCAAGACAATTAAGCCCAAAGCAAGAAGATACTTTTATGATTCGTAAAAGCGATAGTATTGCCGCCATGCTTATAGATAATTTGTCTATTGTAAGAAAAGCGGCAACTGCTATTGGTATTATTACATTGTTTGGTGCAGCCATTGGTTTAATGAACATTATGCTGGTTTCTGTTACAGAAAGAACCAAAGAAATAGGAACCAGAAAAGCCTTAGGTGCAAGCTCTAGTATTATAAGAAGTCAGTTTTTTATAGAAGCCATCTCTATCTGTCAGTTGGGCGGAATTGCAGGTATCATTTTAGGTATGCTAATCGGTAATGCCATTGGCTTGTTCTTTGGCAGTGGTTTTATTGTGCCTTGGGACTGGATTGGCATTGCAATACTAATCTGTTTTGCCGTTGGATTGATTTCAGGGTTTTACCCCGCTAAAAAAGCTGCAGATTTAGATCCTATTGAGGCCTTGAGATATGAGTAATGGGTTTAGAGGTTTAGATTTGAGGTGAGTATTAACCCTGCATTTATCAAACAAACAGCGAAGCGCTAAACTTCTAAACTAACAACTGGTTAATAGAAATTACAATGGTCATGCATTTTAAATCCAAAAGTTAATAACCACAACTCAGCACAACCAATGCAAAAATTTACAGGAACATTATTAGTGATATTTGTTATTGTTTTGGCCTTAATTTACGGGCAAACCTTATTAGTTCCCTTTTTAAGTGCTTTGCTTTTATGGATTTTTGTTCGGGGCATGCGCAATCTTATGAACCGTGTAAAAGTAATTAGAGAGCACATTCCTTCTTGGATTAAAACCAGCATCAGTGGCTTTGTCATCATCATCGCCATTATGGGTGTTTCTAAATTGATCAGTCAAAGTGTCGATCAACTTTCTCAGGCATTTCCAGTCTACCAAAACAATGTTCAAACAGTCACCAAAAACATCAATCAATTATTAGGCATTGATTTAATGAGCATTCTCGAAAACAATGCTGGAAGCATAAACTACCAATCAACGCTTTCGTCTGTCTTTAATGCCCTTACCGATTTGTTAAGCAATGTATTTATGATTGTTCTTTTTGCTTTATTTCTATTCTTGGAAGAAAGGAATTTCAAAACAAAAATGGACTTATTATTTTCCAAACCGAAGCAAAAAGAAAATGTAGCAGCCGTTTTAAAACAAATGGAAAAATCGGTCACCCATTATTTAGGTCTTAAAACCTTGGTTAGTTTTATCACCAGTACGGCAAGCTATATCGCGCTGAACATCATCGGTATAGACTCTCCTGTTTTCTGGGCATTCTTAATATTTTTGCTCAATTACATTCCTACCATCGGCTCTTTAATAGCTACCCTATTCCCTGCTATATTTTGCTTATTACAATTTGGAGGATTGAACGAAGCGCTATTGGTACTGGGAATTGTTGGAACAATACAAATAGTAGCAGGAAATATTATAGAACCAAAAATTATGGGCAACTCTTTAAACATATCTCCATTGGTAGCTATTTTATCGCTTTCTTTTTGGGGGATTTTATGGGGTGTAACAGGAATGATTCTGAGTATTCCAATGACGGTAATCGCCTTAATTATTTGTTCTCAGTTCCCACAAACGAGATCTGTTGCCGTCTTACTTTCGGAACACGGAAGACTCTAAAATTCTTTGGTTTTTAGCCCTTTAAATTTTGTTCCTTTGCAGGATGTCTACAGGAATAAAAAATCAAGCAGAAATTCTTAGCAAACTGCGCATTGAGAAGTTAAATCCAATGCAAGAAAAAGCTAAGAACACCATTCATAGCAACGAAAACACCATTATCCTTTCCCCTACCGGAACAGGAAAAACATTAGCATTCTTATTGCCGCTAATCGCTGAGTTGGATCCAAAAAACGATCAAATTCAAGCATTGATATTGGCGCCTACCAGAGAATTGGCTATTCAGATAGAACAAGTAATTCGTGAAATGGGATCGGGCTATAAAGCCAATGCCGTTTATGGTGGTCGTGCTGGTGCAAAAGACCGCATGGAACTAAAAACTTTACCGGCCATTCTTATTGGTACTCCTGGCCGTGTTGCCGACCGTATTTACAGAGACCAATTTAGCTTGGAACATATTTCCACTTTAATTCTAGACGAATTCGACAAATCGCTCGAAATTGGTTTTGAAGAAGAGATGGGAGAAATTATTGGGCAGCTAAAACACCTAAAGAAAAGAGTCTTAACCTCAGCAACCAAAGCAGAACATTTACCAGATTTTGTTGGGATGGAAAATCCTGTAGAAATCAATTTCTTAGACGAGAAAATACAGGAGTTAAAAATACTATCGGTGCCTACTCCTACCAAAGACAAGTTGGATTCGATGATAGATTTAATTGCAATGCAAGGCTCCAAAACAGGAATCATTTTTTGCAATTTCAAAGAGTCTATTGTTCGCGTTAGCGAATACCTAAAAAGACAAAACATCGCACATGGAACGTTCCATGGCAGTATGGAACAACAGGATCGCGAACGCGCATTGATTCAGTTTAGAAACGGATCGCATCAGTTGCTTTTAGCAACCGAT
>JBLHRE010000135.1:0-5027 GCA_047625765.1 Flavobacteriales bacterium | reverse complement strand
TCTGGATACAATTCGGCATTAATACCCGAGTCTCTAAGTTGCTTTATTAACTTTAAACAATAGGCTGCCTCCTTTTCTCCGAAATTAATAAACAATACCTGTGTCTGATTACCTTTTAAAGCAGGAAATAAATCCAACTCTTCTAATACTAAGTAAATCCGATCCAAACCAAAAGAAATTCCAACACCAGAAATATCTTTAAGTCCAAAAATCCCTGTCAAATCATCGTAACGACCTCCACCGCCAATACTTCCCATTTGAACACCTCCAGCTTCCACTTCGAAAATAGCACCCGTATAATAATCCAAACCTCTGGCAAGAGTCACCTCGATTTGTAAAATGCCCGTGTTCAAACCTATTGCATTTACGGTATCAACTATAAATTGCAATTCCTCCACTCCTTTTAATCCGATGTGCGAAGAAGCTAACATGCTCCTCAAAAGATTCAATTGATCGGTAGCTGTCCCCTGCATATCGAACAATGGTGCCAATTTTTCAATTGATTCCTTAGACACCCCTTTATCGAGCATTTCCTGCTCCACACTTTCTCTACCTATTTTATCAAGCTTATCTAAAGCAACCGTAATCTGTATAATCTTATCTGATGCTCCAGCAACTTCAGCAATACCACTTAGCACTTTACGATTGTTCATTTTAATCGTAAAGTCCTTTAAACCTAATCGAGTAAAAGCCAAATCGTACAATTGAACCAACTCAACTTCGCTTAACAAAGAGTTTGTTCCTACCACATCAGCATCACATTGGTAGAATTCTCTAAATCTTCCCTTTTGCGGTCTATCTGCCCTCCAAACGGGTTGCATTTGATAGCGTTTAAATGGAAAGGTAATATCATTTTGGTGCTGTACCACATAACGCGCAAATGGTACCGTTAAATCATATCGAAGTGCCTTTTCTACAATTTTAGGAGATAATTTTTTAGCGTCTTTTAATTCGTAAATAGCATCATCTACCTTAGACAAATAGTCGCCAGAATTCAATATTTTAAAAATCAAACGATCACCTTCTTCACCGTACTTACCCAACAAGGTAGAAGCATTCTCGAACGAAGGCGTTTCAATTTGAGCAAATCCAAACTGCTGAAAAGCAGTTCTAAGTGTTTGCATTAGGTAATTTCTTTTCACCATTTCTGATGGAGAAAAATCTCTAGTGCCTTTAGGTAAACTTGGTTTTTGAGCCATTTTTTACAATTAAGTTGCAAATATCGCAAAGCCCTATCAATACACGAATTTAAAAGCTCAAAATTCATCAAAACACTGGATTTAATTTAAACCCTAACATATCTTAACTCCATAAAACCTAAAAATTGATTTACTTAGCAGCTCTTTTTCGGATAGAAAAATATAAACCAGTACTTATGCAATTAAAATCGGTATTAGTTGGTGCAGCAATATGCTCTTCAACTTTAAGTATTGCACAAGATCATAAAATTGATTTTGTGGAATACGATTTAAAAAATGGAATGCATGTAATTTTACATGAAGACCATACAACTCCTATAGTAGCTGTTACAGTTTCTTACCATGTAGGATCTAAAAACGAAGATCCTAGCCGCACAGGCTTTGCACATTTTTTTGAACATTTATTGTTTGAAGGATCTGAAAATATTGGCCGTGGCGAATTCATGAAAATTGTGAAGGATGCTGGTGGAGTATTAAATGCAAATACTTCTTTTGACCGTACTTTTTATTATGAAGTATTGCCATCAAACCAATTGGAATTGGGATTGTGGTTAGAATCTGAGCGATTGTTTCATGCTAAGATTGACATAGAGGGTGTTGAAACACAAAGAAAAGTTGTTAAAGAAGAATTAAAGCAACGTAATGAGAATACTCCTTACGGCTCTATTCTTAATGAAACCTTTGAACACGCTTTTGTTGAGCATCCTTACCAATGGACCCCAGGTGGATCACCTAAATATATTAACGAGGCTAAATTGGAAGAGTTCATCGAATTCTACAAAACATTCTATGTGCCAAATAATGCCACCTTATCTATTGCTGGAGACATAAATCCAAAACAGACTAAAAAGCTTATCAAAAAATATTTTGGAAGTATTGAGGCTGGTATTAACCCAATTCCTAGACCTACCATAGTAGAGCCTAAGAAAACGGAGGAGGTTAGAGATATTGTTTACGATAATATACAATTACCAGCAGTTATTCAAGCGTATCATAGCCCTGCTCAAGGAACTGACGACTATTATGCTGTAAGCATGTTAGCCCAATTATTATCACAAGGTAAAAGCTCTAGAATGCAAAAAACAATTGTTGATGAAAAACAATTAGCGGTTGCAGTAGGCTCTTTTCCTTTACCATCCGAAGATCCAGGTCTTACTTTAAATTTTGGTATCGCTAACATGGGTGTGGAAGTAATG
Source organism: Flavobacteriales bacterium (assembly GCA_047625765.1). Taxonomy (GTDB): domain Bacteria; phylum Bacteroidota; class Bacteroidia; order Flavobacteriales; family JBLHRE01; genus JBLHRE01. The sequence goes on along the minus strand of JBLHRE010000135.1, from coordinate 2,632 downwards.
GCTTTGGAAGAAGCTATGAATGCTGAAGTTATTAAGGTTCAGAACGAACTTATTAGTGATAAAGAATTTCAAAAATTACGTAATCAATTAGAGAACGACTTTATACAGGGCAATGGAACTGTTGCAGGAATTGCAGAAAGTCTTTCTGATTATCATGTATATTTTGGTGAAGCAAACTTGATTAATACCGAAATTGAGCGTTACATGAAAGTAAGCAAAGAAGATTTGATGCGTGTTGCAAAAAAATATTTTGTACCAACAAACAGAGTAACCTTGCATTACCTTCCAAAATCTGACGAAAATCAATAAGACTTAGAAAGATGAAAAAATATATATTTTTTGCAGTTACTGCATTGCTTTTTGCTTGTACTCCCAAATTGGATAGAAGCGTTATGCCTAGCCCAGGTCTTGCTCCTGTTATCAACTTTGGCTCTATTCAGAATTTTACCTTGGATAATGGATTGACTGTTTATGTGGTAGAAGACCATAAATTGCCAAGAGTTTCTTTTTCCTTACAATTTGATGTAGACCCTATTTTGGAAGGGCCAATGGCCGGAATGAGCGATATAACGGGTCAATTAATTGGAACTGGAACTGCTACTAGAACCAAAGATCAAATTAATGAGTCTATTGATTTTATTGGAGCTTCTCTAAATACTGGTGCTGGATATGTTGGAGGTAGTTCTTTAAAGAAATACCAAAACGAATTGTTAGAAATTTTAGCCGATGTTGTTGTTAATCCTGAATTTACTGAAGAAGAATTAGGGAAAATAAAGACACAAATCATTTCAAATTTGGCACAAGGAAAAGAGGATCCAAGTTCTATTGCAGCGAATTTACGTGCAGTAAGAAATTTTGGTACTTCTAATCCATATGGTGAATTGGCAACAGAAGAAACTATCGAAGAAGTTGTATTAGGAGCTTGTCAAGGTTATTTTAAAACCTTTTACAGACCTAATGTAGCATACCTGGCAATAGTAGGTGATATTACTGCTGAAGAAGCAAAAACCATAGCTGAAAAGAATTTTGGTAATTGGGAAATGGCAGAAGTTCCATCTGTAAATTATGAATTGCCAAAAGCACCGGAGCAATCTAATGTAGCGCTAGTAAATAAAAATGGAGCGGTACAGTCTATTGTAAACATTACATGGCCATTAGACCTTAAACCAGGGTCAGAAGATGCTATAAAAGCAGGTGTAATGAATTCTGTTTTAGGTGGCGGATCTACAGCGCGTTTGTTTATGAATCTTAGAGAGTCAAATGGCTTTACTTATGGAGCCTATTCTAGTATAAGCACAGATCCAGTAGTGGGTTCATTTAATGCATCGGCTTCTGTACGAAACATTGTTACAGATAGCGCTATTGTTGAATTCTTTAATGAAATTAATAGAATTCGTGAAGAAGAAGTACCTGCTGATGAATTGGCTGGAGTTATTCAAGGAATGAGTGGTCAATTTGCAATGGCTTTAGAGAACCCAGCTACCAAAGCAAGGTTTGCAATAAACATAGCAAAGTACAATCTACCTACAGATTATTACACAACCTACTTACAAAAGCTTTCTGCAGTTACATCTGCAGATGTAAATGCTATGGCTAAAAAATATTTAAAGCCAGAAAATGCCAACATTATTGTGGTAGGAGCTGCTGATGAATTGGAAGAAAAATTGGCTGTTTTTGCAACAGTTACTAAGTACGATACTTACGGAAGAGAAGCTACAGATTTAGAGCCCGCTCCAGAAGGAGTTACCGCTGAAACGGTTATAGGCAATTATATTAATGCTATTGGAGGTGCTAATGCCCTAAAAAAGGTGAAAGATGTAGATCAATCTCTTACTATTTCTATTGTTGGAGCGCCAATGCAACTGACAGGAAACATTCTTCAAAAAGCTCCTAATAAGTATTCTTTCATAATGAACATGAACGGTGCTCCTATTCAAACGCAAATCTGTAATGGTGAAGAAGCTATTATGAAAAGTATGCAAGGAACTAAGATGATGGAAAGTGAAGAATTAACGAAAATGATTGAGTCTGCACAATTGTTCCCTGAACTTCGTTACGCTGAGTTGGGTTACACTACTACCCTATTAGGAGTTGATGGTGCAGATTACAAGGTAGAAATTGTTAGCCCTTCTGGAAGTAAATCTTTCGATTGGTATAATATGGAATCCGGCCTGCGTACTAAAAGTGAAAATCAAGATGGACTTCAAATTTTGAGTGATTACAAAACTTTCAAAGGAGTGAAATTCCCAATGATTACAGAAATGAGTGCTGGTCCTCAGCAATTGATCATGAAAGTAGATGAGTTAAAAGTTAATTCTGGAATTAGTTCTAGCAAGTTCGCAGTGAAGTAAACCTAAGTTAATTTTACATTCCAATAAATGCCTCTGACGATTTAGTTCATCAGGGGCATTTATCATTTATACACAGTACTGAAAAATGCAGGTTTCAAAATCACTAGCAATTACCTAAATTAGCTCATGCATTATAGCCACTTATTGTACTTCTGCCTAGTTCTATTAAATTCTGCATGCTCAGTGCATTGTATCAACCAACAAAGCATCCTATCCTCAGAACAGTATATCCGATTTCAAAAAAGCGGCAATTTAATGGGTGCTCCAAGTACCGATTTGAT
>JBLHRE010000134.1:0-5030 GCA_047625765.1 Flavobacteriales bacterium | reverse complement strand
GAATCTGGTGATGCTTCTCCTTCCACGCCTATCGGTGTAAACCTCCCTAATGCTAACTGGATTCGTTCTACCCATGGTAGTAAATCTGTTAGTTTAGGAAACATTGTAGCAGCTTACAGTTATGCAGGCGGTAAAGGTGTTTTATCTGAATTCGCATTTTCTGAAGAAGAATTAGCAAGAACGGCTCAACACGGTAAAATTGGTGGTAAACTACATACGGCACTTCACGAAGTTGTAGGTCATGCTTCGGGTAAATTAAACCCCGGAGTTGGGACGCCTAAAGAGACTTTAAAAAACTATGCTTCTACCCTAGAAGAAGGTAGAGCAGATTTAGTTGCTCTTTATTACTTGATGGATGAAAAGATGGTGGAATTAGGTCTTATGCCCTCTTTGGAAGTGGGTAAAGCGGAGTACGATTCTTATATCAGAAATGGTATGATGATGCAACTACGTAGATTGGCTTTGGGTGATGTAATTGAAGAATCACACATGCGTAACCGCCAATTGGTTGCTAGTTGGGCTTTTGAAAAAGGAAAAGAGGATAGTGTTATTGTGCGTAAAGTAGTTGAGGGTAAAACTTATTTTGTAGTCAACGATTACAATAAATTAAGAGGCATTTTTGGCGATTTACTAAGAGAGATTCAGAGAATAAAATCTGAAGGAGATTATGTATCGGGTAAGGCCTTGGTTGAAAACTATGGTGTACAAGTAGACCAAGCATTGCATAAAGAAGTATTAAATCGTACTGCTAATTTAGCAAGTGCTCCTTACGGTGGATTTATCAATCCTAGATTGGTTCCTGTAAAAAAGGATGGTAAAATTGTTGATGTAAAAGTGGAGTATCCTGACAACTTTACGGATCAAATGTTTGAATATTCTTTTAAATATTCGTTCTTACCTAACGTGAACAGATAATCGCAAGAAAGCGAAAAACAAAAAAAAGGGTATCGATAATATCGATACCCTTTTTTAACGCCTTATTGTTAGGCAATCTAGAGTGTGGCCTCTACGAATACCGTTATACCTACTTCATCTTTTATTAAATTGTCTTTAATCTTATCAGATAATTTACCCGAATTGTACATTACTTTCCATTGTGTTCTATCAATCACAAATTGGTCACTTTCCATAATTAGCGATGAATCAGTCATACTTATTCTTGCATCAAACTGAATATGATTTGTAGTGTCTCGCATCGTTAAGTTACCAGAGACTTTATGAGAAGCATTACTTCCTTGCACCTTTACTATAATAAGAGATACATCAGTTATTTCGAATATCCCAGATGGAAATTGATCCACAGAAAAGAAATCATCTGATTTTAAATGCTTTTCTAAATCTGCTCTATAACTCGCATCTTCTATGTCAGTATTTCTAATAGAGGTCATATCTAACACAAATTTCCCTGCTAAGATATTGCCATCATACACTTCAAATTCCCCTTCAGATACACTAAGTATTCCTTTGTGCTTTTTTGTAGGTTTTTTACCAATCCAATGTATCACAGATTTTTCTTTGTTGGCACTAAATAAACTGGTTTTAACTTTTACGACACCTACTGTTTGAGAAACATCAGTAGCAATTTTTTCTCCTTCTATATTTCCTCCACAAGCCGCAAACAAAAGCGCACATGTGCTAATACTTAAAATAGTTTTTACTGTCATGGTTACCAGATTTGATGTTTAGATTTTAAAAAGGTACATAATTATTTCCATATCGGATAGATCAGCGAATTCTTTTGTTAGCTTTAATCCACTAAAAAATGCTTTATGAAATACTTTATTCTTTTATTATTCAGCACTTTATCATTTCAAATGTGTAACAATAAGGTACCTGTAAAATTAATATCTGCCACTTCTCAGTCATGGGCAGCTGGTACACAAAGAGGAGGAACTGGAATTGATTATTCCATTACAGTAGAATCTACCACCGATAAACCTGTATCTTTTTCTACGCTTTACGTAAATGGGTTTATTTTAGAAGTCTTAGCTAAACCTAAGGAGAAGGATGTTACTAAAAATGATAAGGGAGTAGCATATCACGTAATTAGCCAAGAACGGTCTGCTAAAACATATGCTAAGGCCAGTTTGCCTATTGCATCAGAAGCAAAGGCTGTTTTAGCCTTAAAGTCTGACGGTGTTACGTATTATTTAGAGATTCCAAATTTTAAGAAATTACCTCATAACCCCATGCCCTAATGATTTTAATTGCTGATAGTGGTTCAACCAAAACAGATTGGAGATTGATTGATGAAAATCAGTCTATTATCTCCTTGAAATCAGATGGTATTAATCCGTTTTACATGGATTATAAAACAATAGAAAACATACTAAGTACCCAATTAATCTCAAATATAAAACAACCTGAACAGGTTATCGAAATCCATTTTTATGGTGCCGGATGTTCCAATGATCAAAACAAGGAATCTTTATCGCAGGTATTAACTACGTGTTTTCCAAATGCGACCTGCACTATAGATCATGATCTTTTAGGAGCTGCAAGGGCAGCATGTGGAAATAGCAATGGAATCGCTGCTATTCTAGGCACTGGTTCAAATTCATGTTTGTTTGATGGAGTAGATATTGTAGAAAATCATCCTTCGTTAGGCTTTTTATTGGGAGATGAAGGTAGCGGTGGTTTTATTGGTAAGTTGCTTGCACAAGATTATTTGTACGCAAAAATGCCAGAGGCTGTTGCTAGAAGTTTCGAACAGCGGATTAAACGAACTAAAAAGGAATTTTTATCAGAGATTTACGCTCAAAAGTATCCTAATAAATATTTGGCTCAATTTGCCAAGTGGCTTTATCAACAAAAAAACGAAGAATATAAAAATGAGATTATACTAAAGGCATTTGAAGCATTCTTTAACACCCACATTGCTTCTTATCCCAATTATAAAGATTACACCTTAAACTGTGTGGGGTCTATTGCATATTACTATAAGCCCTTGTTGGCACAAGTTGCTGCCAAATACAAAGTGCGACTAGGAACAATTATTGAATCGCCCATAGCCGCACTTACTTTATACCACTGTGATATTGACTAATCCTTAGATGTCGTCATAGCTTATTACGGCCTTATCACTCAATACTTTTGTAACACACGTTAATATGTGTCCGCTTTCTTTTTCTTCGTCAGAAAGGCTAATACAGTCGCTGGTGTCAAACTCACCTTCTACAGCAAGCGCCATGCAAGTACAACACACTCCAGATTCGCAAGAAAATGGTGCGTCAATCTTGGCTTTTAAGACTGCACTTAATATATTTTGACCAGGCTTTAAATTTACTTCGTATTCCATACCACTTAGGGTAAGAACAACAGAATTCCCTTTTTTTCTTTGTTTCCCTTTTTGAGTTGGCTTTACTGCCAATTCTCCTGAAGCAGTACTAAAGTATTCAAAATGGATTTGCTCTTTTGCAACTTCTCTAGCTTTTAAATAATCTACAGTTTCATCTATCAATAATGCAGGGCCACAAATAAAATATTCGGTTGCAATATCTGTAGAAGGTAAATGCTTTTGGCCAATCTTATAAACCAATGAAGGTTTTACTCTATGGTAAAGAACAGTGTCCGATTTTTCTGTGGTTTCATTTCTGCTAAAATAATGGTATAAGAAAAAACGATCAGCATAATTTTTAACTAGCTCATCCAATTCTTTATGAAACATAACATTTCCATCACTCCTGTTCCCATAATTTAGTACTACCGTGCTATTAGGTTCTGCATATAAAATAGATTTGATATGCGATATAACTGGAGTAATTCCACTACCGGCAGCAATTAACACGTAATGTTTTTGGTTCGATTTATTCAATTCTGTAAAAAACCTTCCGTTAGGGGTCATTACCTGTAAAGAATCTCCTTCTTTAACTTCTTTGCACAAATAATCAGACATACGCCCACCTTCAACCGCCTTTACACCTATTGTTAAATATGGTGAATGTTTCTTTTTGAAAAAGCGCTTTTGGCCTTCAAATGGAGAAGTACAAATAGAATAGGATCTACGTATTTCCTCGCCATTAATATCTTCTTTAAGAGTAAGGTATTGTCCTTGTTTAAATTTATAATGCTTCTCCAACTTTCTTGGAATTTCAAAATTTAAACTAACCGAATCGCTTGTTTCTTGTGTTCGTTTTGCGATTTTTAATGTGAAAAATCTGCTCATATCTTATTTTATAATTTTAATTTCTGTTCTTCGGTTTTTCGAACGACCTTTAACAGTGATATTACTTGACGTTGGTCTGGTGTCTCCAAAACCAACGTATTTTAGTCTTGTTTGTAGAATTCCATGTACGATTAAATAATCATAAACGGATTTGGCTCTGTTTTGAGATAATGTTAAATTATAAGCACTATCACCAGAATTGTCAGTATGTCCCGAAATTTCAACCTTCACAAAAGGATTGCTTTCTAACAATGTTATCAAACCATTTAATTCCGGAAATGATTCTTCCTTAAGTTTGGAATCGTTTACATCAAAAAACACATTTTCTAAGGCTATACTTGCTCCAACTATCATTTTAGATAAGGTGATATCTCTCTCAAATGCTTTTTTAAAATTAAAATCTTCTTCTACGGTTACCCTTTCAGAATGGAATAAATGCTCTTTGGCCGCAATATTAAAAGCGTAATTCTTATCAATTGGTAATACCAAAAAATACGCACCAGTACTGCCAGAAGCACTTTCTAGTATAATTTCTCCTGTTTTAACATCTCTTACCGTAATGGCGCTTGACAATCCTTTAGAGTCGGCATTACTTCTAATGGTTCCTTTAAAATAGGCGACCTCTTGTGCTCGTGTCTTAATTGGTAATTTAAAGGTAAACAAATCTAAACCACCAATATTGTCTGCAATATTGTTTGATGCAAAAAAGGCCGTTTTACCATCAGCTTTGATAAATATTCCGGTTTCGTCTCCAAAAGTATTAATAGGGTATCCTAAATTTTTAGGATTAGTCAAACCTTCGTTATCCTTTATTATGGAAACAAATAAATCCGACCCTCCCAAACCTGGCCAACCATCGCTACTA
>JBLHRE010000133.1:0-5161 GCA_047625765.1 Flavobacteriales bacterium | reverse complement strand
GCACCTTGCAGACATGAACCCGGTTGAAGCTATGGAATTCTTAAGAGACAGAATGGTGAGAACAAAAGACAATGACGAATTCTTGATTTCTATGAATAGCTAATATTCAAACTCCTATATAAAAGCCCCAATCGATAATTCGGTTGGGGCTTCTTTTTGGTATCTAGTTGGAATTATTGAAGCGTATTTAACACGGAGTCAATTCTTACAACCAGGCTATCGTGATAACCAGATTGCTGAAAAACCATTTTACCAGACTTATCAAAAACAAAATAATATGGAAAACCATTTACGCGCAAAGAGTCAAATACAGTAGATCTAACAAAATAAGAAGGATACTGCATGTCTAAATCGCTCATATATTTTTGAAGGAAATCTTTACCTGCATCATAGGGGTTTAAACCTACTACATTACATTCTTCCTTGTATTTGGCATGCAACTCATTCATGTGAGGGAAGCCTTTATAGCACCAAGCACAAGCCATAAACCAAAAATCTACAATGGTAGGTTTACCCTTGAAATCCGTAAATTGTATTTCTGTACTATCACGAACATCGTAAAGAGATACCTGTGGCAACCTTTTAATAAACTGGTCTTCCTTTTCAGCAATAACATCTTTGGCATATATGTAATTGGATGTATCCATATGATACACTTTGCTTAATGCAATTCTATTAGTAAGAAATTGATCTTCCGTAATTTTAAAGTCTTGCTTCGTGTATTTCCAACAGTCATAGTTGAAGCTACTTAGAACATCATTAGTTTGAACATACTGTTCTAAACGGAAATCCTTCTTGTTGAAATAATAAAAACACTTCCATTGCGTGAATAAGTCATATTCTTCAGGTTCATCTATTTGTAAAACCCAACAAGGTGTATCATCCACCAAATCTTCAAAAATGGTAACCACCCTACCCGAATCATTCAATTGTTCTATAACAGATTGTTTTTGAAAAAAGAAGGAGTATATGGCCGCGCCCATCTGTCTTTGATAATACAATAAGTTTGGATCGTCTTCCAAGAATATTCGACCAGAATCTTTTTTAATATCAATAACATGCTCATAGGGCCTTGCAAAGCTTCTTATTTTTTCTTCCGTAGATGATTGAATCATAAAACCAATAATAGTATCAGAAACGGCTTTTACCACTTCAATACTTGAGTGTTTTATAAGGGTATCCGAATCCGTGAAATATTTATGGCTATGCTCCAAATCGTATTTAATTCCTTCTGCTTGAGCATAAAATGCCATGCTTTTCTGAAATAATTCTTCAGGGCTTGGCTTTGGTTGAAAGGAGCAACTTGCCAAAAATAAGGCACTTAGGCCTAAAATAATGTGTGTTTTCATTTGGGTTAATTTTATTTAATAAGTGGAGTTAAAACAGAATCAATAATTGAAACAAATCTATCGGAATATCCTGATTGCTTATAAGCCTCATTACCTTCTGTATCGTAAACAATATACGTTGGATATCCTGTAAGCCCAAAAACATCCATTGCCTGATCACGCGTAATTAAATATGTTGGCCATGTCATGCCTGCATCTGCCATAAAGCCATTTAAATAATCATCATCCCCATCAAAAGGATTAACTCCTATCAGAATAATATCTTCTTTATGTTTCTCGTAAATTTCCTTTAGATGCGGTAAACCCTTGTAACACCAGCCACATCCCATATACCAAAAGTCTAATAGCACAACGCTACCTTTCAAGTCTTTAAGATTAACTTCAATACTATCCTTTGTGGTGTACATCACAAGATCAGGAATAACCTTGGTTTGATTCTTTTCCATATTATCTTTACGAACCTGATAATCAGTTTTCGCTGTATCTAATCTTGCTTGATTTAATATTTGATCGTACTTCCCCCTATATATGCCTGAATCAAGTTCGAAGGACTGATTTTTGAACTCACGCAAATCGTAGTTGAAACTACTCATCATATTACTCCAGGTTTCCACCTTAGTCAAACGAAAATCATTTTTACCGAAATAATACTTGCGTTCTACTTCCTTAAACATAAAGTTGCCCGTATCGTTTGTTTGAACAAGCCAGTAGGAAGAATTGTCGATAATGGTATCATAAGAAATAATGGATGCCGAAGAGTCTGCTTTAATTTCTTCAAAAATGGATTCCCCTCTTAGCAGCTGAAAAAGTGCTGAACCAGCCTTATGATCGAACATTTCCTTTCTTAGACCATAATCATATATTTTATATGTATTCTCCTTAAGATTTACTCCGTTATTGGTGTAATCAGAATACAAGGTCATGGATTCAGACGCTATATATTTTATCGAGACATAGGCACCAAGGATAGAATCTGAATGATTTCTTACCCATGAAATATCCTTATCATAAAAAGTGGTATCTGAATCTGTAAAATACTTTGAGGCTGTCGTTAGCGAATAAGAAATCCCCGCTTGGCCTCGATATAAATCCATGGCTTTCTTTTCAATTTGATCAACGGTAAGAGGTGGCGGTTTAACTGAATTACATGCGCCTAGTAAAACCAAGCTTGCAGCGAAGGGTATGAGTATCTTTTTCATTGTGAGTTTGTTTAGGTTAACAGGAGCAAAGTACTAATTTCTAAATAATTGCCAAATCAGGGTTGTTATCACATTATAGGTTTGTAAAGTTTGCTTTACATTATGTAAAAAATGTTTAACTTTATAAAAATTTAGAATTTATGAAAACGAACTATTTATTTCCGAATCGATTGAAGGTAATCGGATGGATGGTATTTATTCCAGCATTCATTCTAGGTGCTATTGCAGTTACCCAAGAGTGGGAACCAGAATGGATGTCTTTTACCGTACCCGCCCTATTCCCTGGAAATTCTTGGGGATTAAGAGGTGAGTCCTCCACACTTATTGGAATGGTGAAAAACAATATTTTAAATGAAATACTAGGCTTTTTGATGATTGCTTCAGGAATTGTTGTTGCTTTTTCTAAAGAGAAGGACGAAGATGAAATGGTAGCCCAATTGCGTGTACGTGCATTGGTTTGGGCATGTTACTGGAACTATGCTATACTTACCCTAAGCCTAATACTTGTGTACGATATTGCTTTTTATTGGATAATGGTCTTCAATATGTTTACCATACTGGTTTTCTTTATTGCCAAATTTAACTGGAGTCTTTTACAAATGCGTAAAACACTGGGCCATGAAGAATAGAATAAAAGTAGCCAGGGCAGAAAAGAATATCACTCAGGCCAATTTGGCCAATAAAGCCAAGGTGAGTCGGCAAACGATAAATGCCATGGAACTGGGTAAATATGTTCCTTCTACCCTGTTGGCATTGCGCTTATCCGAAATATTTGAATTGCCGGTAAACGAATTATTCACCTTAGAAGATTCGGATTGGGAATAAAAAAGGCTCTATCGAATTAACAATAGAGCCCCTACTGCGCGTAGAGTCTTTCTACGCTTTTTTATTTTTTTGCATCACAGATGCTATAAGTTTAATAAGGTCTATTTCTCCACAACCTCTAAACTGACAAACAGCAACTAATAATTCATCATTAATAACTACTTTATCCTCAAATAAATGTGTTTGATTTTACCTCTTTCGGCCTCTCGTTCATCTACCTCGAAATGCTTTTTCAAGGATTTAATAAATGGAGTCAGTTTTGCGAAACCGTAGTTTCTTGGGTCAAAGTCTGGCTTTTTCTTATTTAGTAAAGCTCCAACTGCCGCTAGGCCCGCCCAACCATCATCATCGGCAACATCGCTCACAGATGATTTCAAAAAACGGATTAGCTTGCCATCAACCTTATCAGGGTCCGCTTTAGGCTTTTTGGTAACCTTTCCTGTAGTAACATCCTCTTCTTCCGAATCGCCTCCACCCAAAATTTCTATGTATACAAACTTGTCGCAGGCAACAATCAATGGATAAGGGGTTTTCTTCTGCCCCATTCCAAGCACAAACATACCAGATTCTCTTAATCTAGTGGCTAATCTTGTAAAGTCGCTATCGCTAGAAACCAAACAGAAACCATCCACTTTATCGCTATGCAAAATATCCATAGCATCAATGATCATTGCCGAATCGGTAGCATTTTTACCCGTAGTATAACTGTATTGTTGTATCGGCTGAATGGCATGCTGTAATAAGGCATTTTTCCAACCGCTTACGGTTTGTTTGGTCCAATCGCCATAAATTCTTTTAATGGTTGGTATACCAAACTTGGCAACTTCATCCAACATTTCTTTTACGCGTGCATAAGGCACATTATCGGCATCGATAAGCACTGCTAATTTTAATTCTTTTCTTTCGCTCATAATCTTTTATTCCCCGTCTTATTAGAATTCTATTTAAGGTTTGCGGGATATTTGGTGGGATTTATTTACGTGAAGATACAATAATATTGTTGTGTACTGAAATCAAACCGTTTAGCTTCTCTTTACAATTCCTCGAAAAATGTACCTTGTCATCAAATTCCAAGCATATGCCTTTTCTCGATGGACTGTGGATTGGATTGGGTTTTATCATGTTTATTGGCCCTGTCTTTTTCACACTTTTACAAGTTTCTTTAAATTATGGCTTCTGGCCAGGTTTTGCTACTGCAATAGGAATTCTGATGAGTGATATATTGGCCATTATAATCTGCTCGTTTGGGGCTATACCTTTCTTTAAAAACACCGATAACCAACTGGTTATAGCCTTTGTAGGTGCCTTAGTTCTTATTGCATTGGGCCTAAAATTTATCTTAAAACCAAATATAAATACCGAGGCGGATTTAAAGGAGTTGCATGCCGGACATTATCTAGAATTTGTAACCAAAGGCTTCTTAATAAACTTTGTAAATCCTTTTGTATTTGTGGTGTGGATTGGAATAATAGGATTTGCAGAAAGCAAGTATTCAGAGACAAACAGCACTGTTATGTTATTAAGTGGAGCGCTGTTAGGAATAATTGGAACTGATACCTTAAAGGCCTTGTTTGCGCATAAAATATCCCATCTAATAAAACCTAAATTCTTGGTTAAGGTTTATAAAGGAATTGGAATTCTACTTTTGGTTTTTGCTGGACGTTTGGTTTGGTACGGATTGGAAAATATGAACTGGTAACAGAAGTGGTACGAGTTGTGAGTTTGAGTTTAGCGTAAATAAAAATGCTCCTTCTTTAATCAGAAGGAGCATTTTACATTTTAGAGAAA
>JBLHRE010000132.1:0-5177 GCA_047625765.1 Flavobacteriales bacterium | reverse complement strand
TTGTACAGAAGTCGGTGCCCTTTTAATATTTGATGAAATACAGACCGGAATTGGCAGAACGGGAACCCTATTTGCTTTCGAACAATTTGGAGTGGTACCCGATATTCTTACTCTAGGAAAAGCCTTAGGTGGCGGAATGCCTATTGGTGCTTTTGTGGCCTCGAGAACCTTAATGGATTGCTGGACCGATGCTCCCATGTTGGGCCATATCACCACTTTTGGTGGTCACCCTATAAGCTGTATCGCTGCCAAAACAGGCCTTGATGTGTTATTTGAAGAGAATATTATTCCAGCTGTACAGGCAAAAGGCAGATTGTTTAAATCTCTCCTAGAACATCCGGCAGTAAAAGAATTTAGACATGCAGGCCTAATGATGGCCGTAGAATTGGAAAGCCCAGAACGTGTGCAACAAGTAGTAGAATATTGTAGAAAAAAGGGTGTTTTGGCTTTCTGGTTTCTGTCGTGTACAGATAGTTTTAGAATGCAGCCACCGCTTACTATTTCGGAAGAACAGATTAGAGTTGCTTGTGCTGTGATTGTTGAGGGACTTGAGTTTGAGGGGTGAGACTAGAGTTTGAGAAAAGAGTTTAGAAGTTGAAAGGTTGAGGAGTTTAGGTTTTAGGAAACAGGTAACAGTTGACAGGAAACAGAGAACAGATAACTGGAAACCGTTAACTGGCTACAGGTTTTCCTCTTTAAAAAAAATACATTCTCAATAATTTGAAAAATGCTTTTTCAATTGCTTTTTGAATTATTTTTATACCGCTTAAAAATATAAAAAATGGCAGCTTTAGGAAGACACATATTAGTTGAGTTCTTCGGTTGTAATCCGGAGATCATGAATGATGTTAGCATCATTGAAACAGGAATGGTTGATGCAGCGGCAAACGCTGGTGCAACAGTTATCAATTCAACGTTCCACCATTTTTCTCCTTATGGAGTTTCGGGTGTTGTTGTAATACAGGAAAGCCATTTGGCTATTCATACCTGGCCAGAATACGGTTATGCTGCAGTAGATTTATTTACCTGTGGTGATGCAGTAGATCCTTGGATTTCTTTCGATCACTTGAAAAAAGTTTTCGAAGCGAAGAACTACTCGGCTTTGGAATTGCGCAGAGGTGCAACAGCTTTGTTAGAGCGTGTTGACTTCGACAATACCAGCATACGTGAGGAATCTAAAAACCACGTAAATCCTGGTAAATACACACGCAATGTATGGTTTACCGATAAGGACGAAAACCAAGCTTTGTCTTTGAGATATACAGGTGAGTTATTGTACAATAAAACTTCAGAGTTTCAGAAAGTACGTGTAATAGATACCTACGCTTATGGCAAAACATTAACCATAGATGATATGGTAATGTGTACCGAATCTGACGAAGCACATTACCACGAAATGATTGCCCACCCTGCTATGCTTTCGCATGGAAATGCAAAACGTGTTTTGGTAATTGGTGGTGGCGATGGTGGTACTATTAGAGAAGTGTTGAAACACCAAGGTGTTGAAGAAGTGGTAATGGTAGAGATTGATGCCAATGTGATTGATGCTTGTAAAGAGCACTTACCTTCTATTGCATCGCACTTCGATCATCCTAAATTAGACCTTAAAATTGCAGACGGTATTGCATATATAAAAAATGCTGCTGACAAAAGTTTTGATATTATTTTGGTAGATGGCTCCGACCCTGTTGGACCCGCAAAAGGTTTGTTTACAGAAGATTTCTACAAAGACTGCAAACGTGTGTTGACGGATGATGGAATCTTGATTTCTCAAGGGGAATCGCCCATGTTCAACCAAGGCACTTTTATAGAATTAAATGCTTGTTTGAAAGGGATTTTCGGAACAGATAAGGTACATACCATGTTGTTCCAAATTCCTACCTATCCTTCTGGTGTATGGAGTTTCCAATATGCGAGTAAAGGAACTATCAATCCAAAACAAATGGATGCTGGTATTATTGATACCTTCGAAGGAAATAATGTTTTGCATTATTATAACTCGGGCATACACCAAGCATCTTTGGCGTTGCCAAATTATGTTAAACGTCTTTTGAATGAATAATTCGGATTTTGATCCTAATGGAGTTGGGATAGCCAATGGAAATTTCTTTGGCTTCCCTAACTCTATCGCCAATGCTCAAATTATACTTTTCCCTATTCCTTGGGATGTTACTACTTCTTACGAAGGAGGAACAAGTAAGGGCCCCAGCACCATTTTAGAGGCTTCGATACAATTGGATTTCTTTGATTATGATGTGCCTAATGCATGGAAATTTAGCCATGCCACACATCCAACCGATTTGGAGTTTGCCCATAAAAATGAAAAAGCAAGAAGTATTGCAGAGGAGGTTATTCTGGCTTTGGAACAAGGCAAAGAAGCACATCATCCAGAAATTATAGCACAAACGGCAACAGTAAATGCTGCTTGCGAATGGCTTAAAGCAGAGGTTAAAGCTACTTGCAAATCTTATTTAAAAGAAGGGAAATTGATTGGCCTTGTTGGAGGAGACCATAGTACACCTCTAGGTTATTTGGAGGCCTTGGCAGAAAACTACGAGAGTTTTGGCATACTTCAAATAGATGCTCATGCAGACTTACGTCATGCGTACGAAGGTTTTACCTATTCTCACGCTTCTATCATGTACAATGCGCTGCAAATCCCTCAGATCAGCAAATTGGTACAGGTTGGTGTTAGAGATATCTGTCCAGAAGAAGTTGCTTTTGCAAAAGCAGATGTGCGCATACAGCAATTCGATGATTTTGGATTGAAACACAATTTATTTTGTGGTAGATCGTGGAAAAAACAATGCGAAACAATAGTAGCTGCACTGCCGCAATTGGTCTACATAAGTTTTGATATTGATGGATTGAGCCCGGAATTATGCCCAAATACCGGAACACCTGTGCCTGGAGGATTGAGTTTTCATGAGGCCAGTTTCCTTTTAAAAACGGTAATGGAATCGGGTAGAAAAATTATTGGATTCGACCTAAACGAAGTAAGGCCAGGTGATGACGAATGGGATGCGAATGTTGGGGCTCGTATTTTGTACAAATTGCGTAACCTGATGGCAGCCTCACAATTCTTGATTTCGTAAGCATTTGGAAGTGACCTAAAATATTCACTAATTTTCTACCATGAAATCATTCAACAGTACAGAAGAATATCTCGATAATCATCCCGAATGGCAAGAGTGCTTAATGTTGTTGCGAGATGTATTGTTAGAACTTGATGTTGAAGAAGAAATAAAATGGGGAGCGCCCGTCTATACGGTAAAAGGGAAAAACATTATTGGCTTGGGTGCTTTTAAATCCTATATAGGTATTTGGTTTTTTCAAGGTTCTTTTCTTTCCGACCCCGAGAAGGTTTTAATAAATGTACAAAAAGGTGTTACAAAATCCATGCGTCAATGGCGTTTCCAGTCTATGGATGACATGGATATTCCTTTAATTAGAAGCTATGCTCTAGAGGCTATCGAAAACGAATGGAAAGGTTTGAGAGTAAAGCTTGTAAGAAAAGAACTGGTGATTCCCCAAGAGTTGCAAAGCGTTTTAAAGGGTAACGATGCGTTGAATAAAGCTTTTTACTCCTTTAAATCTGGCAAACAAAAAGAGTTTGCAGAATATATTATTGACGCCAAAAAACCACAAACAAAGATCAAGCGTATCGAAAAAATTATTGCCTTAATCGGTAATGGTATTGGGCTTAACAATAAGCACCACTGATTCTACCTCCGATTTTTTAAAACAATTAATTACACCTGAAAGACAACTAACAATCTAAAACATTATGGAAATTAAATTTGGTGTCTATGCATTGGCCGCTTTAATACCAGTAGTATTAAGATTGATTTGGTACAACCCAAAAGTTTTTGGAACAGCTTGGATGGAAGCTACCGGACTTACCAAAGCCGACACTAAAAAAGGAAACATGGCAGTAATGCTCATTGTATCTTATGTATTCAGTTTATTGCTTGCTTTCTTTATGCAGTTCTTGGTTATTCACCAAGCGCATTTAATTTCTATTTTGATGGAAGAACCAGGTTTTGGAGAAGCAGGATCTACGGTTCAAAACTTGTACGAAAGCCTCATGGCTAATTATGGTAAAAACTTCAGGACTTTCGGTCATGGAGCATTCCATGGTGTGATTGATGCAATTTTCTTTGTATTACCTATTTTAGGAACTAATGCTCTTTTCGAACAAAAAGGATTCAAATATATTGCTGTAAACGTTGGTTATTGGATCGTTTGTCTGGCTTTAATTGGCGGAGTTGTCTGCCAATTCGCTTAAAAAGATAATTTGTCTTTATGGGCTCAAAAACAAAGCCCTTCTAGTCTATAACTAGAAGGGCTTTTTAATGGGCATATTTTTAGAACTAAAAAACTAGAACGGTCTTTAAAAAAGCGTTCATCTCCTCTGGACATGTATGTACCATAAAATGTCCTCCTTTGCTATAATAATCAACTGATTTCAGTTTTTTAGAAGGGATTATTCGATCTCTTTCCCCATGAATTCTCACAAATTCATTCACGCTGTTTCCCTTCCATTGCAAGATCACTTTAAATGCCCATTTGGATAAATCAGGGCCAACATTCTCCATTATTTTCAAAACCAATTTATTTGTCTTTTTGGGTAAAAATGAAAAAACCAATCGGGTGAAAATATTAGCGCTAGAATACATCGATTTTGGCAGCCACAGATAAGGCCTTTTTAAGGCAGCAATTCTTGCTGCCCTTGGTAGTTCCGGTCGGGTCAAAAATGTAGAAATAAGTATCAGTCTTTCTGGTTTGTACTTTTCAGCCAATGCTTTGGCAATAATTCCGCCAAAAGAGAACCCCAACAAAATAAATGGCTTACTAATATCGATACGCCTTAAAACCGATTCTAGGAAATCATTTAAAGTCATTGACCGATTCGAAATTTCAAATGGCATGAAACATAAGTCATGCGAGCCGAAGTCCAATTTCGAGAACAGCTCTTCTTCATTTCCTAATCCACCAAAGGCATATATTTTCACAGCAAACTTTCTAAAGCCAAACGATAGGAGTCCAAACCAAAACCAGAAATTGTTCCAATACATTTTGAAGCAATATAAGAATGTGATCTGAAGGATTCTCTTGCGTGAATATTAGAAATATGCACCTCAATTACAGGGGTTGTTATTGCCGATATAGCATCG
>JBLHRE010000131.1:0-5179 GCA_047625765.1 Flavobacteriales bacterium | reverse complement strand
ACCATTCAATATTATAAAAATGACTAAGGAAAGCATTTTGGGGTATGCCAAGGAAGTATTCGAAATAGAAGCTTTAGTTATTGCTCAGCTTTCAGATCAATTGGATGCTCATTTTCCAGAGGCAGTAAATGCTGTTCTAAACACCAAGGGGAAATTGGTGGTTACAGGAATGGGGAAATCAGGATTGATTGGTAAAAAAATTGCAGCAACTCTAGCAAGCACAGGTACGCCAAGTTTTTTCTTGCATCCAGGCGAAGCATTCCACGGAGATTTAGGTATGGTAACCAAAGATGATATAGTATTATTGCTTTCAAATTCTGGAGAAACCAGAGAAGTCTTGAATATTCTACCTTATTTTATTGATAATGGCAATGTGCTTATTTCCATTACAGGCGCTCCAAATTCTACCTTAGCAAAACATTCAACCTACCACCTTTGTGCAAAAGTAGATAAGGAAGCATGTCCTCTCGATTTAGCTCCAACGTCATCCACAACGGCTTGTTTGGTTATGGGCGATGCCTTGGCGGTAGCTTTAATGAAAGAGCGAAAATTTAAACCAGAGAATTTTGCGCGTTTCCATCCTGGAGGAAGTTTAGGAAAACAACTATTAACCAGGGTAAAGGATGTAATGCGCGTAAATGATTTGCCTATAGTAAGCTTAGAAAGTTCTATTACAGAAGTGGTAACAACAGTGTCTGAAGGTAAGTTAGGATTGGCAGTTGTGTTAAAAGAAGGCTTGGTTCAAGGAATAATTACCGATGGTGATATCCGAAGAGCAATGGCAAATACGGCTACATTCTTTCAATTATCGGCAAAGCATGTAATGAGTGCCGGTCCAAAAACAATTTTGCCTACGGCAAAATTAAATGAGGCAGATGCATTAATGAATTCAAATAAAATAACGGCTTTAATAGTTGCTGAAAGCCAAAAATTGAGAGGAGTAGTTCAAATTTACGACTTACTATAATGGAGAAATGGGACATTGAAATTGGTTCCAAACGGTCTTGGTTTCAGCTAAATCTGAAAGAGATTTGGCGCTACCGCGATTTGTTTGTTCTGTTTGTACGTAGGGATATAGTAGCCGTTTACAAGCAAACCGTTTTGGGGCCTCTCTGGTTTTTTATCCAACCTTTGCTAACAACTATTATTTACACCTTTGTTTTCGGGAAATTGGCAGCAATACCAACCGATGGGTTGCCACAGCCCTTGTTTTATATGTCTGGTATTGTTTTATGGAACTATTTTGCACAGGCATTAAATGCTACAGCTTCTACCTTTGTGTCGAATGCCGGACTTTTTTCTAAGGTGTATTTCCCTAGGATTATTTCTCCGCTAAGTCAGGTTACTTCAAGCATGCTTACCTTCTTTATTCAGTTAGCAATGCTTGCAATACTTTGGTCTTACTATTATTATCAAGGAGCAATAATTGCGATACAATGGCAATTCGTACTCTTTCCTATATTATTGGCTATGATGGCCTTGTTGGGTTTGGGCATGGGATTGATATTAAGCTCAATGACAACCAAATACCGAGACTTGCGCCAATTAATAACCTTTGGAGTAAGTCTATTGATGTATGCTACACCCGTTATTTATCCACTTTCTGAAGTTCCGCAGAAATATGCATGGATCATAGAATGGAACCCTACCAGCCATATTATAGAAGGATTTAGATACATGTTGTTAGGAGCAGGAAATTTTTCTTGGCCCATGTTAGCCTACAGTGCAGCAGTAAGCTTGGTCTTGTTTTTAATTGGGCTAATGGTTTTCAATAAAACGGAGAAGAACTTTTTAGATACGGTTTAATGAAAGACATCGCAATTCAAATTAAGGGTGTAAGTAAGCAGTATCGATTAGGAACGGTTGGAACAGGAACTCTTTCGCACGATTTAAATAGATGGTGGCATAAAATAAGAGGTAAAGAAGACCCTTATTTAAAAATTGGAGAAGTAAACAATAGAGCTAGCAAAGGTTCGTCTGATTATGTGTGGGCTTTACGCGATATTAATTTTGAAGTAGAAAAAGGAGAGGTACTTGGTATTATTGGAAAGAACGGGGCGGGAAAATCTACCTTATTAAAAATTCTTTCTCAGGTTACAGGGCCAACACAAGGCACCATAAAGGCAAAAGGCAGAATAGCATCGCTATTGGAAGTGGGTACAGGATTTCATCCCGAATTAACAGGAAGAGAAAATGTATTTTTAAATGGTACTATCTTGGGGATGACCAATAAGGAGGTGCAAGCTAAATTAGATGAAATAGTTGAATTCTCTGGTGTCGAAAGATATATTGACACCCCTGTAAAACGCTATTCTTCGGGAATGAAAGTGCGATTGGCTTTTGCAGTAGCAGCGCATTTAGATCCCGAAATATTGGTGGTTGATGAGGTACTTGCAGTTGGCGATGCCGAGTTTCAGAAAAAGGCCATTGGCAAAATGCAAGAGTTGAGTCAAAGCGGTGGTAGAACGGTGCTTTTTGTGAGCCATAATATGGCAACCATCAAGGCGTTGTGCACAAGGGCAATAGTTTTGAAGGATGGGACCATAAACTTTCAATCCGATGCAAATAATGCCGTCAATTATTATTTAAAAGATTTAGTAATTGTAGCGCCTAAATTTAGCAATGATCAACTCAAGAAGACAGATGCTCAAATTCGGGCTGTCGAAGTTAGGCCTCTTATTGGTGATTTATTGGAGATGTCTTCAGGAGTGCATATAATGTGTGAACTTTATAATCCCTTGGAAAAGGCGTCATTAGATGTTACTATAGAATTAAAAAATTCTAATGAAGTAGTTGTAATGCACGTAGGTGAGGTGATTTTCACGAAATCTACATGTAAAGTTGGGACTTATCAGGTGGGTTTTGAGATTCCGCCTTTTTTATTAAACCAAGGTAATTACGTGTTGGATATTATAGTCGGCAGAGATCAAAGAGAGCTTGTCTGGAAAATGAATCAAATAGTTGGTTTTGAAATAGCACCTTCTTCAATTGGGGACAGTTCAGCTCCTAAACCCGGAGTAATAAGACCCCAACTCAAATCAAGTATTATAAAAGTCAGTAATGATTAAGTTGATAAAATTTCCAGTAATTCAAGATCGTAGAGGGGATCTTTGCTTTCTTGAAGAACCTAACTATATCCCATTTAAAATAGATGCTATTTTTTATATTAGTAACAGGGACAGTTTTTATGAAGTTATAAAGACGATGAAAAGCAATATCTTTATTATGATTTGTTTACATGGCGAAATTGAAATTCAGGTGAAAAATGAAAATGAGCGGTATAAATTGTCTAATTGTTACGATGGCTTGCATGGTATAATGGAAGATGTTGATGAAATTGGACTTTATAGTGAAACGGATTTTGGTTTGTTACTTATTTCTCCTATTCCAAACTAGATGAGATACACTATTGACAATTGTAAATTGAAACAATTGAGTTCAGCCATTGTTTCGAAGGACAAAGGCGTGGTAAATATGTCTGATACTCCATTTGATGTTAAGCGCATTTATTATTTATACAGCGTGCCTGAGAATGAGGAAAGAGCAGGGCACAGTCACTACAAATTACAACAATACCTAATTGCAGTAAAAGGAAGTTTTACGGTGAAATTGTTCGATGGAGAGAGATGGAAGGAGATTAGATTAGATTCTTCGGATACTGCCTTACATCTTGTTCCTGGTATCTGGCGTGAGTTAGAAGATTTTACCGAAGGATCTGTATGTTTAGTATTGGCTTCGGAGAAGTACGATGAGTCTGATTATATTAGAAACATGGTAGAATTCGTAAAATGGAAGGAGATTTTGTAATCCTTAAATTCAAAACGCATGAAATTTAATAATATAAACGTTCAAATTTCTTCATTAGCAATTTTAGGGAAGAACGTTAAGGTTGGTGATAATACAATTATTTATGATAATGTTGTGATTGGAGATAACACGGTTATATGTAATGATTGTACTATAGGGGAGCCTTTAAATAGTTATTATTCGGATGAAGGTTACATTAACCCTAAAACCATTATCGGATCCGACTCATTGGTTAGGAGCCATTCAATATTATACGCGGGAAGCATATTTGGTGATTATTTTAGCTGTGGCCATAGGGTAACGGTCCGTGAAAATGTCCATGCCCAAGATCACCTTTCTATTGGAACCTTATCGGATATTCAGGGCTTTGTTAAATTTGGAAGATACTGTCGTTTACATAGCAATGTTCATATAGGCCAAAAATCTATTATTGGGAATTTTGTATTTATTTATCCATACGTTGTGTTTACAAATGATCCATTACCTCCCTCTAATATCTGTATAGGACCTAAAGTTGGTGATTATACTCAGATTGCGGTCCATTCAATTCTGTTGCCAGGAGCAATAATAGGAGAGAATTGTTTAATAGCTGCAAATGCCTCGGTTAAGGGTGATTTTGGGGATGGATTATTAATTGTAGGATCACCAGCTAAAGCTTTAGGGAGTATTCTTAAACTTAAGGATTCAACGAATCTTAGTTATTATCCATGGATGTATAATTTCGAAAGAGGTATGCCATGGGCAGGAAGGGGATTTAAAGATTGGTATAATGAGGAGTTTAACTTAGAAACTCCAATTTTCCCATATTTATGATTAGATTTTTAGATTTATATAAAATCAATCAGCCTTTTGAAAAGGAATTAGCTGCAGCATTTCAATCTGTACTCAATTCTGGATGGTATATATCTGGTAAATGGAATGAAAAATTTGAGAAAGAGTTTTCGGAATTTTGTAATGTAAAGCACGGAATTGGTGTTGGTAATGGATACGATGCTTTATTCATCATTTTTAAAGGGCTTATTCAGCTAGGTAAATTATGTAAGGGTGATGAGGTGTTAATTCCTAATAATACTTTTATTGCAACAGTTTTGGCCGTTAAGGCGAATGGGCTTGTCCCAGTGTTGGTTGATGTTGATGTTAAAACCTTTAATATTGATGTAACTAAGATAAGTTCTGTCATTTCGGAACACACCAAAGTCATTCTTCCCGTGCATCTTTATGGTCAGTTATGTGATATGGAGGGTGTAGTTAACTTAGCCAATCAGTTTAATTTACTAATTATTGAGGATTGTGCTCAAGCTCATGGTTCGGAAAGAGGTGGTGTAAAAGCGGGGTCATTCGGTCTTGCTGGTGCATTTTCATTTTATCCTGG
>JBLHRE010000130.1:0-5190 GCA_047625765.1 Flavobacteriales bacterium | reverse complement strand
TTTCGAAGCTGTTGTTGGGGATTGCCGCAGCAGGAGTTCCTAAGCTGGATGTAAATTGGATGTCGTCTACCATTAAAAATGAGCCAGGAACACTATAATCGGCAAAGGCATCACTGCTAATAAATGCAATCAAAATAGAATCTTGAGTGCTTGAACTTAAGGGGTAGGCAAAGCGTTTCCATGTATTTTGGGTGCCAGCAAATTTCCAAACCTGCATTTCAGGAATACCAATCAATGCGGATTTTTGAGAAACTAAAATGGTAGCACTGTCATTACCCATAGTTTGGTATTTGTACCAACCCGTAATAGAATCTACTGGGCTGTTATACGCAACATGGGCTCCAGGACCATCTTCACCAAACCCACCTAATAAGGCAAAGCCAAAAGTAGTATCACCTTGCAGATCAATTGTAGTTAAAAGCAAAGAGCTGGCTCCATCAACAGCATCCGAAGACTTTATTACAGCCCCAGTTCCA
Organism: Flavobacteriales bacterium; assembly: GCA_047625765.1. Lineage (GTDB taxonomy): Bacteria > Bacteroidota > Bacteroidia > Flavobacteriales > JBLHRE01 > JBLHRE01. The sequence goes on along the minus strand of JBLHRE010000130.1, from coordinate 4,714 downwards.
GCGACTTCATTTTCTGTGGTAAGCCAAATATCCAGATTTTCAGAAATATTTTCGCTTGTCCAATTTTCGAAGCCACCATTTTGGATAACATTGCTTTGAGCAAATGCCAAGGTGCTAAGTGCACAAGCGACTATTGTAAGTGTTTTTGTTTTCATAATACATAAGTATTGTTTACTTCTTCCCAAGTTAGGAATAATTAAAAGGATTAGCTAACCAATTAATTGATTCGAAGTACTTTTCATCTCACTGAACTTCTTACTTTTGCGCTTTATTCAATTGCAAGGATTATGAAAATAGCATATAGCTGGCTGAAACAATATATTACCGTTAATTTACCTGCCGAAGAAGTAGGTGTGATGTTGACGGATACTGGTCTTGAAGTAGAAGGAATTGAAGAAGTTGAATCGGTAAAAGGTGGCTTAAAAGGCGTGGTGATTGGCGAGGTATTGACATGCGAAAAACATCCAGATGCCGATCGTTTAAATGTGACTACGGTTAATCTTGGTTTAGAAGAGCCTGTACAGATTGTTTGCGGTGCTCCAAATGTTACTGTTGGGATAAAAGTTGCTGTAGCTACTGTGGGTTGTACTTTGTACGATGGTGATGAATCCTTTAATATAAAGAAGTCCAAAATTCGTGGACAAGCTTCCTTAGGGATGATTTGTTCTGAAGTGGAATTAGGTCTAGGAGAGGCGCATGAAGGAATTATGGTCTTGGATGCTAGTGCTGTTCCTGGAACACCTGCTGCTGAATATTTTAACTTAGAAAATGATACTGTTTTTGAAATTGGATTGACACCTAACCGTGCCGATGGATTTTCTCATATAGGTACTGCAAGAGATTTACGTGCTGCTATGCTGCGTCATGGTAAGCCTGTCGAATTGCAAATGCCAGATCTTTCTGCTTTTAAAGTAGATGAAAATACAAGTCCTATTACCGTTGAGGTAAAGGATGAAACGGCTTGCCCAAGATATGCTGGTGTAAGTATAGAAGGGATTACCGTAGCTCCTTCTCCAGAATGGTTGCAAAATAGATTGACATCGATTGGTTTGTCTCCTATCAACAATGTGGTGGATATTACCAATTTCGTATTGCACGAAACGGGTCAGCCATTGCATGCCTTTGATATGGCGAAAATTGCGGGCAACAAAGTCATTGTTCAAACACTAGAGCAGGATACAAAGTTTGTGACGCTCGATGAGCAAGAGCGTAAATTGAATGCAAATGATTTGATGATTTGCAATGCAGAAGGGCCAATGTGTATCGCTGGTGTTTTTGGTGGATTGGAATCAGGTGTTTCTAATACAACAAAAAGGATCTTTTTAGAATCGGCATATTTCGATGCTGTATCTGTCAGGAAATCCGCCAAAAGACATGGCTTGAATACTGATGCTTCTTTCCGTTTCGAAAGAGGTGTTGATCCTGTAAATACTGTCGAAGCTTTGAAAAGAGCAGCATTAATGATTCAAGAGATTGCGGGAGGGAAAATTACTTCTGAGATTTTTGATCATTATCCAAAGCCAGTTGCTCCAGTAAAAGTGGATGTTGCTTATGCTCAAATTACACGATTGGTAGGTAACGACTTGGACAAAGATCTGATCCAAAGTATTCTTGAAAGTTTAGATATTTCGGTTGAGCATAAAACCGAAGCTGGATTTGTTGCCATTGTTCCTCCATACCGAGTTGATGTAACAAGAGAGGTAGATATCATCGAAGAGATTCTAAGAATCTACGGTTACAACAATGTGGTTTTAAGCGGGCGTATCTGCGCAGCCTTAGAACATAGCAAAGGAATCAATCCAGAAAAAATATACAATAGAGTAGCGGAACAATTAACGGGCAATGGTTTCTTCGAAATTATGTCCAACTCGCTTACCAAATCTTCTTATGCCGATAAGGCTGGTTTTAAAGAAGAGCAAGATGTTCGTTTGTTAAATCCTTTGAGCAAAGATTTAGAGGTAATGCGCCAGACCATGTTGTTTGGTGGTTTGGAAGCGATAGCAAGAAATGTAAACCGTAAACGAGCCGATCTAAAGTTTTATGAACTGGGGAAATCGTATCACAATTATCCTGGAGGAAGAGCAGAGAAAAGAACATTGGCCTTATGGATGACAGGAAATGTTTCTACCGAATCGTGGCATGGAGCTAGCGACAAAGCAGGGTTCTTCCATATCAAAGGAGCGGTTACTCAAATTCTAAAACGTTTTGGTTTGGAGTTGGGCAAAGAGGCTGATTCTAAATCGCAATTGTTTACAGAAGGATTGAGCATATCAGTAGGAAAGAAGAAAGTAGCAGAATTAGGTAAGGTAAAACCAAACTTGGCAAAACATGCAGATGTAAAGCAAGAGGTTTATTATGCCGAGTTGGATTGGGATGGCATTTTGGATCTGTTGAAAACTCAAAAAGTACAATATACTCCGCTAGCTAAATTCCCATCGGTACGCAGAGACTTGGCATTGCTTATAGATAAGAATGTACGTTTTACCGATTTGCAAAACACGGCATACTTAGCAGAACGCAAACTGTTGAAAAGCGTGAATTTGTTTGATGTATACGAAGGAGATAAATTGCCAGAAGGCAAGAAGTCGTACGCCCTTTCTTTTATGTTGCAAGACGAAGAGCAAACGCTTTCTGACAAACAGATTGAAAAAGCAATGCAGCGTATTCAGCAACAATTAGAAAAGCAGTTTAGCGCAGAATTAAGAGGTTAATGCACATCAAAAAAAATATAATCCCGAAAAGTCTAAAAGGTAAATTCCTTTTAGGCTTTTTTTGTTTGCTACTATTGGGTGTTGTTTTCCATAAGCCACTATTGAGGGTATATGCTAGTTGGTTTTACGTTGAAAATGCCACCAAAGGAGCCGATGCCATTTTGATGTTATCGGGAGGAGATGAAACACGTTTTACCCATACCATGAAACTGATGGAAGCCGGTTTTTCAAACCGTGTTTTGTTTACCCATTCGCGCACTCCTAAAAGAAAATATTCGCGCTTTTTCAAACATCGCGAAGAAGTAGTATTGGATATATGTGCTTTCGAAGGAATGGATTGTTGTGTGGTGCCTAGTCTAAAAGAGGGCGCAACAAGTACCTTTGACGAAGCTTACGATTTGGCGGCTTATTGCCTCGAAAACAATTTGAAACATATCATTATTGTAACAGAGCAGTTCCATACCAGAAGAGCTTATTACGGCTTTAAAAAGGTGTTCGATTTGCAAGCAGTGCCAGTAAAATTGGAGATAAGTGGAGCACCAAACCAACATTTTACAAACAACAATTGGTGGAAAACAGAATCGGGCTTGACGAATTATTTTTTGGAGCCATTAAAGTTGTTGATGTACCATTTGAATTCTAAAAATATAGAAGATGTTAAAGAGAATTAGTCTACTTATTCTAGTCTTAGGGATATCCTTCTCTAGTATTGCCGCAGAAGGAATTCAAAAACTAAAAGTGCAAAGCACGGAAAATAGTTATACGGTAACTTCTACTTTTCGGGACACAAACTTGGTCATTGCTTCTCCACGAATCATAGAGACGTACACAGATTATCTTATTTGGGAGAGTATCCAATGGGGATTGGTACGATTGTATGCCAAGTTAGGAGATTATTTCCCGAACACACAATATGCTGGTTTTGACACTGTAAATGTAGAGCACTTATTAACGCACACCTCGGGTTATCCAGAAGCTAGAAGTATAAGTGATGTGGAAGCCTTACTTTTTAAGCCTTCGGAGAAATATTTGCCATCCAATCTAAATGCAGAATTGCTTAAAAAGGTGATCGCTGTTAGGCATGGAGAGGGATTTTATGTGGTATTTCCCAAGTGGATGCAGAAAATTGGTTTGGATAATACTGAATTCATTACCAAAGACAGAACATTGTCAACCACAAAAAAAGACCTTGCCAATTGGTTAAATCTTTGGTCTACTAAATCTTTGTTAAAACCAGATGTACTGAATTATTTTTTCAGTCCTCAGGTGCAATCCGAAAGTAAAAAATATAGTTATGCCTGGGAATTATTAGGCGAGGATAGACTTTTGGCTTTTGATCCGAAATCGCCCAAAGAGTTTATGGCTATAGATGCGAAAAATCAATGGGCCATTTATGTGAAATCGGATACCGATTTTACGCATGAAGATTGTGTTAGAATCTTTAATGCCGAAAATGCCAGCAAAACAAAAAACAATTACTTGCCAATACTATTTGTCTCGGCTATATTGTTAGTGCTATTAATCTTTTTGAAACGTAGAAAAAAGGCTGTCTCAGCATAACCAAGACAGCCTATTTAATTTAGTCTTCCATTTCTTCGTAACGACTCACTTCCTTGTTGTAGAACTCGTCTGCTTCTGCCAACAATTCTGTTATTTCGTTAGCGGTTTGTGCTTCGTCTCCTTCGGCAAAACCTTCTTCCAAAAAGCTAACTTCATCGGTATCTAAATTCATTACAAACATTGGTGTTTGTGTGTGAATAATAAATACTGTGTCTGGGAAATCTGTGTTGTCTCCAACTAAAAATTTAGGTGCTTCCATTATTTTGTGTTTTAATAATTTTATTGCTGATTAAATAAAAACGTGTAAATAAACCTATTGCAGCAAAGCTGAGGCCAAATGCCAAGCCATACCAAACTCCTTTAATTCCCATATCTAGCATGAAACCTAAGAAATAGGCAAGGGGTAGCGCAATAACCCAATAGGCTGTAAGTGTAATAATTGT
>JBLHRE010000129.1:0-5225 GCA_047625765.1 Flavobacteriales bacterium | reverse complement strand
ATTGGTGATTTAGCTATTAAAAATTCTTTTGTGAGTAACATCGATAGTTTGCGATTGGTACAATATATAGATTGCCTCTTCCCTATTTCTGCGCAACCAGAGGTTAACACTGCAGAATATTTAACTGGATTTGGAAAAGAGGACCCTGCCAAAGGCAATTTAAAAATGATGCGCAGTTTTTTCCACACCTTTTGGCTAAACAGAAACTCTAACCAGCCTGAAGCTGCCTGGTTGGCTTATCGTAAGCAAGTTAATATTGCCGAAAAGGAATTTGCAACTCCAATTCAAGCAGGATTTCAGACGGACAGAGGAAGAGTTTATCTAAAATATGGAAAGCCAGATAGAATCGAACTATCGGAACATGAGCCGAATGCAATACCCTACCAGATTTGGCAATATTATGGCACGCTAGGACAAAGTAATGTGATCTTTGTTTTTGCAGGCCGCCAGATGTCTACCAACGATTATTCTATAATTCATTCTACTGCAAGAGGTGAGGCCAACAATCCAAGATGGAGAGTAGATTTACACGAACGATTTAAATCTAAACCCAATTGGGACAATACCCAACAAATACAACAGTATGGGTCTGGTACCGACAATAACGATATTTTCAATAAACGCTAAGGCCATAAACAGTTTATGTTATTATTAGTACGTTTTATTGCTGCAATTCCGATGTGGGCTTTTTATTCTCTTTCGGAACTTCTAATATTGATTTTAAGAATCTCCAATTATAGGGGGCATGTTATTCTTACCAATCTTAAAAATTCATTTCCAGACAGTACAGAAGCTTGGCGAAAAAAAATAAAACTTCAGTTTTACCGCAACTTTAGCGACTTAATAGTAGAGACTATTACGATTTATGGTATTAGAAAGTCTACACTAGCCAAACGTGTTAAACTCAAAAATCCTGAGGTTCTTGAAGCATTGTATGCAATTGGCAAAAGTGCTGTAATTGTGCAAGCGCATTATGGCAATTGGGAATGGGCTGGAATGGGATTGGATCTTGTGGCGCCACATAAAACCATTGCCGTTTACAAACCTTTGAATAACACCAAAATAGATAGAATTGTAAAAAAAATGCGTGGTAAATTTGGGATTGAACTCGTTGAAATGAAAAGGGCTCCTAGGCGCATTCTAAAACAAACCGTACCCACTTTAAGCATTCTTATTGCAGATCAAACTCCTTTTAGAACAGATATAGAATACAAGACACAATTTCTAAATCAGTTGACACCGGTATTCTTAGGTCCAGAGAAAATTGCAAAATTCGCAAAGCAAGATGTTCTTTACTTACATTCTAAAAGAATCAAACGTGGCCATTATGAAATTGAACTTATTCCAGTTTCAAAAGCATCGGATGAATTGGCACTTTTTGAAATAACGAATAGACATCTGAAAATATTAGAAGACATAATTAAAGAAAAACCTGCAGATTGGCTTTGGTCTCATCGCAGGTGGAAATACCAAAACCATAAATGACAGTAGCTGTAGTAATATTAAACTGGAATGGAAAACATTGGCTGGCGCAATTTTTACCTTCGGTTGTTGCACATAGTCCCGAAGCAATGGTTTATGTTGCCGATAATAATTCGACAGATGACTCTATTGATTTTGTTCTTGCGAATTTCCCATCGGTAAAAATCATTCGAAATACCGAGAACTTTGGTTTTGCTGGCGGTTACAATGCTGCATTAAAGGAGGTAGAAGAAGATATTTATGTTTTATTAAACTCGGATGTAGAGGTAAGTAAAAACTGGATTACACCTATCCTAAATCAATTTAAAGCCAATTCTAATTTAGCAGCTGCTCAGCCAAAGATTCTGGCATACAATCAGAAAGATTCGTTTGAATATGCTGGTGCCGGTGGCGGATACATTGATAAGTATGGCTTCCCATTTTGTAGAGGAAGAGTTTTTAATCATTTAGAAAAAGACAAAGGGCAACATCAAAGTATTGTCCCAATTTTTTGGGCAACAGGGGCAAGTTTGTTTATTAGCAAAAAGGCTTATTGGGAAGCGGGTGCTTTGGATGAAGATTTTTTCGCACATATGGAAGAAATCGATTTATGCTGGAGATTACACCATCTAAAATATGAGATAATAGTTTGTCCAGAATCTGTTGTGTATCATGTAGGAGGCGGAACCTTAGACGCACTTAACCCAAAAAAGACCTTTTTAAATTTCAGAAATGGACTTTACTTGTTATATAAGAACTTGCCCAGCAACATTCTGTTTAGGAGAATCGCTAGTCGTATGATTTTGGATGGTTTAGCGGGAGTTCAGTTTCTATTGAAAGGTCAAGTAAAACACACCTTAGCTATATTAAAGGCGCACATTGGTTTTTACAAAGCCCTCGGATCCTTAAAAAAGAAGCGTGTTGCTATTCCTTATAAAATGCCCTTCGATACCTCTGCATTGGTTTTCCAAAAAAGTTTAGCCATCGCAGCCTTTTTAAAAGGAGCTAAAACCACCAAGAATTTAAAGTTTAACACCAACAAATAAAGAATATTAAGAAAAATATTGGCACCAATAGCCTCGCATATTTTTCATAATTTTGTTACTCAATTTTTGATTTACAAATTCATAAAAAACATATCATGGGTAAAGGATTTTTTCATGTTCCTGTAGCGATTAACGAAGACGTATTGTCGTACGCTCCGGGAAGTTCAGAAAGAGAAGAATTACAAGCAATGTTGGCTAACTTAAGAAGTCAACAAATTGAAGTACCAATGTATATTGGATCGGAAGAAGTGCATACTGCCGACAAACGTCCAATGAATCCTCCGCACGATCATAAACATTTGCTGGGTACTTACTCTTACGGAACAAAGGCACATGTTAGCCAAGCTATTGAAGCGGCCTTAGAAGCGCGTAAATCTTGGAGCCAGTTGCCTTGGGAACAAAGAGCATCTGTATTCTTAAAAGCTGCCGAATTGGTAGCTGGACCTTACCGTGCTAAGATTAATGCTGCTACTATGTTGGCCCAATCTAAAAATGCGTACCAAGCAGAGATTGATGCAGCATGTGAATTTGCTGATTTCTTGCGATTCAATGTTCAGTACATGACCGAAATCTATAACATGCAACCAGAATCTGGTGAAGGTGTTTGGAACCGATTGGAGCACCGTCCATTAGAAGGATTTGTATTCTGTGTTACTCCTTTCAATTTTACTGCAATTGCTGGTAACTTACCTGCAGCACCAGCTTTGATGGGGAATGTTGCTGTATGGAAGCCTGCTGACTCTCAGATTTATTCTGCAAACGTTATCATGGAAATATTCAAGGAGGCTGGATTGCCAGACGGAGTAATTAACATGGTATATGTTGACGGACCAGATGCTGGAGAGGTTGTATTTAAGCACCCTGCTTTGTCTGGATTACACTTTACTGGATCTACGGCAGTATTCAAACATCTTTGGAAAGAGATTGGAAACAATATCGATATCTATAATACCTACCCTAGAATTGTAGGTGAAACTGGTGGTAAGGATTTTATAGTGGCTCATAAATCTGCAAATGCAGCTCAGGTTGCTACAGGAATCACTAGAGGGTCTTTCGAGTTCCAAGGTCAAAAATGTTCTGCAGCATCTAGAGCTTATGTTCCTAGCAATATTTGGAAAGATGTAAAAGCAAAAATTATTGCTGATGTTGCAACTTTTAAGATTGGACCAACAGAAGACTTCGGGAACTATATAAATGCAGTTATCGATGAGAGAGCATTTGATAGAATTGCTGGATTTATAGATTACGTTAAAACCCAAGATGATGCTGAAATTATAGCTGGTGGTGGTTACGATAAATCTAAAGGATACTTTATTGAACCTACTGTAGTTGTTACAACCAATCCAAAATTTAGAACATTGTGTGAAGAAATTTTTGGCCCAGTAATGACCATTTTCGTTTATGACGAGGATGCCTTTGAAGCTACATTAGAATTGGTAGACGAAACTTCTGAATATGCTTTGACAGGTGCCATCTTCTCTAACGATGCTTATGCAACGGTTTTAGCTACTCAGAAATTAGAAAATGCTGCGGGTAACTTCTACATCAACGATAAGCCTACTGGTGCCGTTGTTGGCCAACAACCGTTTGGAGGAGCTAGAGGTTCTGGAACAAACGATAAAGCAGGTTCTTTGTTAAACCTTTTAAGATGGGTATCTCCAAGAACTATTAAAGAAACCTTTGTTACTCCTACAAATTATAGATATCCTTTTTTAGGATAAAATATATTCTCATTTTAGGTTAATTATGAAAGCCCTGTCTCGACTTAGCTGAGACAGGGCTTTTCATTTACAACGTTATATGAAAAAACTACTCTATGTTTTTGTGTTACTATTAAGCAGCAATGCGATGGCTCAATCAGAAACTCTTTGTTCTAAAGGCAACTTTTATTTGGGATGGGGATGGAACCGTGCTTGGTATACCAATAGCGATATTCATTTTGAAGGTGACGGATATGATTTCACGCTATATGATGTTAAGGCTAAGGATAGACAAACAGACTTTAGTTTCGATCCTTACTTTCATCCACTCAAACTAACTATACCCCAAACCAATTTTAAAATAGGCTATTTCTTATCGGATGATTACACCATTTCGATAGGTTTTGACCACATGAAATACGTGATGGCTCAAAATCAAACAGTAAATTTTGAAGGTGAAATTGAAAACACCCACCCTTTTTATGATGGATATAAAGGAAATACCATCGTATTAAGTCCCAATTTCTTGACATACGAACACACCGATGGACTGAATTATGTAAATACCGAATTGGCTAGATACATTCCATTATACAGCAATAAACTACCCGTTTTAGGTCTAGTAGACATTGCTTTTACTCAGGGCATAGGTGCAGGAGTATTAACTCCGCGAACAGATGCACATGTTATGGGTAAAGAAAAGTCTGATTATTTTCATTTGGCGGGATTTGGGCTAAGTACCATGAGTGGCATCAACATTAGTTTGTTCCGCTATTTCTATTTTCAAACAGAATTTAAGGCGGGATATATTAACCTGTTAGATGTAAGCACCTCAAAAGATGCAATAGATAAAGCACAGCAAGATTTCGGCTTTATACAATGGAATTTCACCTTTGGAGGAAGGTTCAATTTATCCGCATTTAAAAAATAGATTGACTAATTCTTCAATTTATTTTTGGTTGATGACGAAAGTTTTCTGAATTGGTGACATAATTATCTCCCTATAGTAACAACAGAA
>JBLHRE010000128.1:0-5313 GCA_047625765.1 Flavobacteriales bacterium | reverse complement strand
GCACAATCCTCAACAGTATCTCTTCAAGCAACGGTTACTGTAACCACAGGCGATACTATTGAAATTAGGTGGAGAGTTGATACTGGTACGGCTACGCTTAACCATAGAATTTTATCTTTAATTCATTCGGGGAATTAATAGTTTAAAATCTCAGAACCAAAGGGTTCGTGTTTCATTATTTAAATTACTTACACCTTTTAGTCTATAAAAAGTAGGCGATTTCGAAGTACCAAACTTTCGGTTAAGCACAAAGTTTGATACGAGCCCAAAGCCTTGATTTCAATACTAATTTGCCTATTTTTTATATACATTGTGTGTGCCTGGAAGAGTAAATACAGTTCTTTCAAAGAATGTCCCAAAGGGTGAAAGTCTCCCGATTCTCGGAACAGACTCTTATGAATAAGGCCTACGCATTAATCCATTAGTAAGATTTGATACCTTTGATTCAAGATAAGCTGTTTAAATTCCTGTTGCACTTATTACTTGAACTTACATGAGAACATTATTATATAATATGACCATTCATATGGAACCTTTAGCGCTCCTTTCTATTCCAAAAGGTTTTTAAAGTGATCTTTTAAATTATCATTTTGCTTCAGTGAAGCTGTTGTAATACTTAGATGTGTAATAAATTCTCCAATTACGGAATATTGCAAAGCTAATTTCATCCGAAGAAAACTTGTTAATACTAACCGAAATATAAGTCAGCTCAACTAAACTTATTAATGAAATGATAGTTTTAGTAACTCCTCCAAAGAAATCTCCAAAACACCCCAATCGTTTGGCTCCTTGGACAAGTTGAATTCATTAAACTTTACCACATACAAAACTGCAGGAATTATCAGTAAGACAATAGTGATTACACTATCAATTCTAACCGATTTTGGTAAGGTCATAAGGTTTGAGTTAGATGATATTCACCAAGCTATGAAATGGCGTCAAACATTGCAAACTAACATATTTTATTCGAGCTTTGCCTTGCATGGACGAACAGCTACATAAACGCTTAGCATTAAGAGAACAGGAAAATGCTTTGCGCACACTTCCTCCCTCTTCTACCTTCTTAGAATTTTCATCCAATGATTATTTAGGATTAGCTTCTCGAGTAAAAACATCCCAACAACTAAGTAATGGCTCTGGAGGATCTCGATTGATTTCAGGGAATCACAAACTCTTTGTAGAGGTTGAAAACGAACTAGCACAGTTTTACAATACAGATGCTACGCTTATTTACAACTCTGGCTACGATACTAATATTGGTTTGTTTAGTTGTCTGTTGCAAAAAGGAGACACCTACATCTACGATCAATACATTCATGCTTCAGTACGCGATGGCATCCGCCTGAGCAATGCCAACAGTTTTGCCTTTGAACATAACAACCTTACATCCCTAGAACAAAAACTACAAAATGCCGTTGGCAAAAAAGTAGTCATTGTAGAAAGTATTTACTCCATGGATGGTGATATAGCTCCTTTAACCGAAATTGCTGAATTGTGTCAAAAACACCAAGCAGAATTAGTAGTAGATGAAGCACATGCCACAGGAGTTTTTGGAACACATGGACAAGGCCTGGTTTCTCAATTGAAGCTTGAAAACAAAGTCTATGCGCGCATCCATACCTTTGGAAAAGCTTTAGGCGTACATGGCGCTTGTATTGCGGGCTCAGAAACTTTGAAACAGTATCTCGTGAATTTTTCAAGATCGTTTATCTATACTACGGCTCTTCCAGAACACAGTGTTGCAGCCATTCAGCAAGCACATTTACTTTGTGCAAATGCGCATCACGAAAGGAAAACAATCAAGGAAAATATCATGCAATTCCGAAATGAGCTAAGCCCAACCGTAAAAAATCATTTGATTGCTTCCTGCTCTCCAATTCAGTGTATTATTTGCCCTGGAAACGTACGAGTAAAAGAACTTGCTGCAACACTTCAAGAAATGCAATTTGATGTAAAAGCCATACTTCACCCTACGGTAGCAAAAGGAGAAGAACGCATTCGCATTTGCTTGCATGCCAATAATACCTCAGAAGAAATTAACGCTTTAGTAAAAGCAATCAACACCCACTTCCCGAATGTCTAAACATCTAATCGTAAGTGGAATTGGTACCGAAGTAGGTAAAACCGTAGCGGCTGCAATTATTGCAGAAGCGCTTGGTATGGATTATTGGAAACCGATTCAGGCAGGGGATTTGGAGAATACCGATAGCCATAAAGTCGCATCTTGGATTAGCAATCCAAAAGAGAGAATGCACCCAGAAGCCTTTCGCTTAAACATACCTGCATCTCCGCATTATTCGGCCGAACTGGATGGAATTACCATTCAAAAGGAGGCTTTAGTTATTCCAGAGAGCCATAATCGACTTCTAATAGAAGGTGCTGGCGGATTGATGGTTCCAATCAATCAACAAGAAACTTTGTTGGATGTTTTCGCAGATTGGCAAATCCCAGTCATTTTGGTTTCCAGGCATTATTTGGGGAGTATCAATCATACCCTAATGAGCATTCAGGCATTAAAGGATAGAAATATCCCCATTGCTGGAATATTATTTAATGGCGAAGAAAACCTTCCTAGCGAAGAAATTATTGAGAAGATTGGCGGGGTTCATATCATTGGAAGGGTAGACCAAAGCAATGAGGTTAATGCTCAATTTATATCCGAACAAGCCCAAAAATTAAAAGAAGCATTAAAAGCAATTTAGATGACCATTCAAGAAAAAGATCAAGCATATATTTGGCACCCTTATACACAAATGCACACGGCAAAACCTGCTGTTCCAATTGTAAAGGCAAAGGATGCTATTTTGTTTACCGAAGATGGCAAAGAAATTATTGATGCTGTTTCTAGCTGGTGGGTCAATCCATTGGGCCATGCTAGGAAAGAAATTGCGGATGCCATTACTGCTCAAATGCACGAATTAGAACATGTGATTTTTGCTGGCTTCACCCACAAACCAGCTGTCGATCTTGCCGAAACACTTTTGAATCTTTTACCCTCAAATCAAAAAAGGGTTTTCTATACCGACAATGGCTCGACTGCTATAGAATCTGCCATGAAAATGGCGATTCAATATTATTACAATCAAGGACAATCTAAGAGCAAACTAATTGCATTGGATGGCGCTTATCATGGCGACACTTTTGGAGCCATGAGTGCTGGAGCTAAAGACACTTTCTTTAGTGCTTACGACAAATTCTCTTTTGATGTAGAGCATCTTCCATTTCCTAATGGAACAAATGACAAGGCCGTACTTTTCCAATTGGAAAACGCCTTAAAGCAACAAGATATTGCCGCTTTTATTTTTGAGCCATTGTTACAAGGCTCGGCAGGAATGCGCATGTACAGTCCAGAAATTCTAGATAAATGCATTGCCCTTTGCAAGCAATACAAAGTGCTGACCATAGCCGATGAAGTGATGACGGGTTTTGGAAGAACAGGCAAACTTTTCGCTTGCGATTATTTGACCGAACAACCAGACATGATGTGTTTCTCGAAATGTTTAACGGCTGGTTTCATGCCATTGGCAGTAACCACATGTTCGGCCGAAATCTACGAGGCATTCCTTTCTGAGGATAAAATGAAAACCTTTTTTCATGGACATTCTTATACGGGAAATGCCATGGGATGTGCGGCAGCATTGGCTAGTTTGAAACTTTTAACGAACGAAACTACCAAAAACCAAATAGCCCAAATCGCAAGTTCGCATACTGCACAATTGGCAAAATGGAAAGAACACAAAGCCGTGCGTACCATTCGACAATTAGGGACTGTGCTTGCTCTTGAATTTGAAACAGGCGAAAACACTTCCTATTTCAGTTCACTTCGTGATGAATTGTATGATTTTTTCTTGGAAAGAGGTGTACTTTTGCGCCCATTGGGGAATGTGGTTTACATTCTTCCTCCGTATGTAATTACAGACGAAGAATTGAAAAAAGTATACCGTGTAATTGAAGAGGCGCTCGACAGATTTGGAAAAAATTAAACATACAATCGGCATTGTTTCTTATGGCTCCGCTAGTCCTTTAGGTCTAGAACGCAGCACCATTACTTCTGCCTATAATTCTCCTGCACATTTTCTTTTTCAGAAAACCTTTAATGGCCAAAAAGAATGGTGTGCTCCTGCTCATCCAGAAGTACTTGCCGCTCTCAATGCTTTGAGAAAAGAAAATCCAAACTACACCGACCTAGACACCTCAACCTTGCTTGGAATTTTGTCTGGTAGACAAACTGTTTCCAAATTTAATTGCGAAAACAAACGGGTGGGAATCAACATAGGTTCTTCTAGAGGAGCTACCGAATTGTTGGAAGCAACACATAGCAGCTTCTTAAAACAAGGAGCGAAAAGTATCCCAGTAAAAACTTCCCCTTCGACCACTTTAGGGAATATCTCTTCTTGGTTGGGCCAAGATTTAAAGACAAACGGTGTTCGCATAGAGCATTCTATTACCTGCAGCACAGCTTTGCATGCGGTATTAAATGGCATTGCTTGGTTAAAAGCCGATATGGCCGATGCTTTTTTGGTAGGAGGCTCTGAAGCACCTTTGACTGATTTTACGATTGCCCAAATAAAGGCCCTGCGTTTGTATGCCGGCAATCAGGCTTCCGAATATCCTTGCAAAGGAGTTGATTACGACAACAACAAGAATACCTTGATACTTGGAGAAGGATCCGCGACATTTATGCTCGAAAAAAATCCAGCAGAATACCTTGCAAAAATTACCGGTTGGGGATTTGCCTCAGAAGAAATCAGCACCAATACTTCTATCAATAAAAATGGAAAGGGTTTTCAGGATGCCATGAAAGCAGCTTTGCGAGAAGCCCATTTACAGCCACAGCAAATAGATACCATTGTAATGCATGCACCAGGCACCCATAAAGGAGATTCTGCCGAGTTCGAAGCCATTAAGACCGTATTCCATGACATGTTGCCATTGATGACAGGAAACAAGTGGAAAATAGGGCATAGCTTTGGAGCCTCTGGAGCATTGAGTATGGAATTGGCTTTGGAAATGCTGCAGCAGAAACGTTTTATCAAAACACCTTTCTGTAAAGGGAATACCGACAAAATAATGCAACGCATTATGGTGAATGCAATGGGCTTTGGCGGCAATGCCGTTTCTATTATTCTTGAAAAATAAAAAGGGCTTTCGAAATAATTTGAAGCCTTTCCTATATAACGAGTAGTCTATTTTAATAATCTCCCAAAAGGGGTGTAATAATTCCATTTTGGCCAAAGAGCCCTTTTGAAAGCTGCTGTAAAGTGCCAAACTTTAAAAGCTCTGGTTTTTTATAAGGCCTTTTTTTATCGCCTC
>JBLHRE010000127.1:0-5430 GCA_047625765.1 Flavobacteriales bacterium | reverse complement strand
CTATATAAAAGCAATAGCGGTTTGGGTTCGTACTCAAATCGTTTTTGTGTTTTATTAAGTATCTTGTAATCTGTAAAGTAAATACGTTTTATCCGCTACTGCTCTTATACTAAACGTTGTGCTTCATTAAAAACCCATTAAACCAAAAGAAAGAAATTGTTAGAGCCACAAACATCAATTGAGTTATTTGGACTTGTGTTACACGAGCCAGTAACAACATTAACTGATATTTTCGTTTCTATCATCTGCTTAGTGGCATATCTAAAATTAAATGCATTACCTCAGCGAAGTCAAGTCCAGAGATTATTTAAGTATTATTTTCTTTCAATGAGTTTGGCCACTTTTTTTGGTGGGATATTTGGTCATGCTCTCGTACATTTTGTGCCATTTTACATGAAGCTACCTGGATGGATTACAAGCATGTTATCTGTAGCTTTACTGGAACGTGCCTTGATACAATATTCGCGAAAGTTGATTGATCCAAAAATTGGTACCATCTTTTCAAAATTGAACATTATAGAATTACTTGCTTTTTTAATTGTGGTATTGGTCACATTGAACTTCCAATTTGTTCTTATCCATGCTGCGTATGGAATAGCCATTGTAGTAACAGGATTTACTAGCTTTGTCTACTTTAAAGAAAAAAATACGGGGAGCAAGCAAATATTACAAGGTGTGCTGGTCAGTACTATTGGTGCATTCTTTTTTGTTTTCAAAATTGGGTTTGGTAAATGGTTTAACCATATAGACATCAGTCATGTGTTTATGATGATAGCTTCAATACTGTATTACAGAGGAGCTAGAAACCTGATTGAGGGGCGAATTATATTTTCAAGCGAATGAAAAGAACGAAAGCACAACAATTAAGCACAGAATGACTGCGATGATGAATTGCTTAACACCCAAACCTTCCTACATTTGCCAATCAAAGTTGCAATCATCAATTTGAACACAAGCATGGAGAAAATTTCGAATAGAGCATTAATAAGCAGACTATACAGTTCGGCAGAGCAACAAGTAGAAGATGCCGCTTTTGATATAGAAAGTTGGTCGCAATGGTACAATGTGGTTCAAGGCCTTACTGGGCCAGAGAAAATGGTTTATGTGATTGTAAAAATGAACCAAACGGTTACGAATGGCGGTTTTGCAGAGTTCTACGCAACCTCTTTTGGGATTTTTGCTCCAGAAATAATTCATGTACTCAACGAAATGAAGGCTGTAAAAACGGCCGACATTCTTGCTAGCTCATTGCCGGTTGTAAACCCAGCGGGGCTATTGGACGAAGCATACAAAGCCATTGTTTTTAACATTCAATTATCTGAGCCTCAAAAAATGCAGCTGCAAGAGCTAGACGTACGCTACGACCAATTGCAAGACATCGAGAATTTAGAAAATCTCTTGGGAAACTATTTGCAGGAATTGGTGAAGGGGATGACATAATTGGATGCCAAGCCCTTGTCACATTAAGCGGAGTTGAAATGTACACATCTCACAAATTGGTTCCCAAATACAAGAAGAGACAAACCAGATAAATACTTGGAACGCGTACTAATTAGTGTTAGATTACGTTTAAAAGCATTCAAGCATCAACAATAAAAATCAAACAAAAGATAATGGCTCAAATAACATTAAAAGGAAATGCTATCTCCACCATTGGAGACTTACCAGCTGTGGGTAGCACAGTAAAAGATTTCGCATTGGTAGCTTCAGATTTGTCTACAAAAACCATCAACGATTTTAAAGGAAAGAATTTAATCTTAAACATTTTCCCAAGTATTGATACTGGCACATGTGCCACTTCAGTTCGCACCTTCAATAAATCAGCAGCGGCATTAGAAAACACAGCAGTATTGTGTGTTTCTAGAGATTTACCTTTTGCACAAAACAGATTTTGTGGTGCAGAAGGCATCGAAAATGTATTCATGCTTTCAGATTTCAATACCGGGCAATTTGGAAAAGACTACGGTTTAGAAATAGCTAATGGTCCTTTAGCTGGATTGCACTCTAGAAGCATTGTTGTAATTAATACCGCAGGTGAAGTAGTATACACCGAACAAATTGCAGAGACTATAGAAGAACCGAATTACGAAAAAGCTTTGGCTAGTTTGTAGTCCACTCCTATTACGGATATCAAAAAGGCGCAAACAAGGGTTGCGCCTTTTTTTGTGTCTTGTTATAGGGATTTAGGTGCCGAAATAAATTTGGGATTGCAGAGCTAATAAACCCAATCGCAATAACTACAAAACCAATAATCCGAGACAAGCCATTGACACCTATTGCAGCCAGATATTTTACGACAAAAGAAGATTGGGCCAAATTGGCTGTAGGTCTATTTTGCTGGTTCTATGGCAGGACTATTAAAATAAAAAAAGCTACCATTGCCAAGAATTTAAATCCAAACTATGCAACTTACTCCAGAGAATCACAAAACGCTTAGAACCATACAATCTGCTGCAGCCATTGTATTTATAATTGGAGCCTTATTCAAAATTATGGATTGGCCTTACGGAGAATCTATTTCTGTAATTGGCGGGAGTGTTTGGGGTACTATGTGGATGATAGAAACTTTGGTTTCTAAACCTAAAGCTTGGCAATACCGATTAATTCTAATCAGCATTTTCGGATTAACGAGAATATTAAAAATGACAAACATTTACTACAACGACACCTTTTACATGCTAGGAACAGGCTGTCTTTTTGCAATGTTATTCTTGCTTTTTCAAGATAGAAAAACGCAAAAAAGGAATCAAGAAGGTCAATAGAACCTTAGGATTTACCCTCTTCTATTTCTGTAGGTTTTTTCTTGTAGTACAAATCAATAGCAACTATTGCTGCGGTAAAGCCCCAGAAAGGAACAGATGCCTTATCTGTGTCTAAGAAGTTATTCAAAACCCCATGTACGTAATAGGTAATTAAGCCTAAAATCATGCACAGCAGAATAATAGCAACTTCTCTGTCTTCTACTTTGTAGTATAATTTAATGCCTTTGGTAAGTACTACCGCTATCAATACCAACATCAACAAGCCTCCCAAAACTCCCTGCTCTGCCAAAGGGCCTATATATTCGCTATGGGCATTTCCTTTGTCTGCTCCATTGGTAGAAATAACCGTTTTCTTGTTTGGGTCTTGAAAAGGGGCATAAACAAACTGATATGTTCCGGGGCCCCATCCTAAAACAGGTCTTGCAGCAAACAAACCAAAGGCGGCATGCCAACGGTTCAATCGTTCTAAATTAGATGCATCGGTAGACACATTGGTCATGGATTGGATATGCTCGGCAAAGTCGTCAGAAGAATCTTGGCTATTTTTTTCCATGCGCATCATTACCTGATCCTTCAAACTGAAAAAAGCGATGAGCAGCGCAACTCCGGCCATTAACAAAACTCTAAATCGAATTTTAAAGTAGATGCATGCCCAAACCATTCCTGCGCCTATTAAACCCAACCATGCCGCTCGTGTATACGACAAAACAGTAGCTATTGTAAACAATACGATAATGAGACTTACACCCCATTTATACTGTACCTTCTTGCCCTTAAAAAAAAGAAACCCAACTAGCAATGGAAAGAAAAACACGAGCAATGCACCATAAGAGGTATGGTCGTTAAAGAAAGGAGACATAACCCAATGGGCTGGGCCATGAGCAAAATTATAACCAGCGTGATTGGCAAGGGTATATCCTATCACCAAAATCATCCCAAACACATAGGCCCACACAAATTGAATCAAGCGTTTTTTCTCTTGAAACAATCGGATACCTAAGAAATAAAATGAAACAACAAACCAAAGTCTTGCAAGAAGGTATTTGAACGAAACCAAAACATCGAAAGAAGTTACCGTAGTAAAGGCCATCCAAGACAATTGCGCAATAATTACCCACGTAATAGGGTGCCTTAGAATTTCTTTACTCAGCGATTCTAGAAAAACAAAGCGGACAATAAATAAAAGCAAAACAGCAAACAATACTGGCTCGGTGGGGAGAAACATCCCGATGGGGCTGTCTATATATTCGGTAATATTTATGGACAGTGGTGTAAAGAAAACCATTGCCAATAGCAGCTTGTCTAATGCCAAAAAGAACAGTGTTCCAATTAACAAAACAAAGGGCAAGAGCGACAACCAATAAAACTCATTTACAATCAACACAGAGTTGAGAAGTAAAAAAAGTAGCATGGAAATCCAAGCCCATTTATGCTGCAAGAAACGCTGCATTATTCAGCCTTAGCCCCTCTTAAAGTTTCTAAAATAATGATGGTAACCAATGTCAAGGCGAAAGCACCTAAGGTTGAAAGTACTACAATCAACCAACGTACTGGGTACGATTTCTTCTCTGCTACAAATGCATCGTTCACAATAAACTTATGAGACATCTGGTTCTCTAGGTTCACCTTGGCTTCCATATATTTTCTACGGATAAGGTTGGCTTCCTCTCTTAACAAAACCAATCTGTCGTACAGACTAGATTGTGCTCCTCCATACTCAGCTAACAAATCCAATTCCGCTTGTATTTCACGAGCAACAGAAGATTTACCTGTAATTTTAGCCATTGCCAATTGCTCTGTCAAAATATATACTTGTTCGGTGTAAGACTGCACCCCTTTCAAGGCCAAAGATTTCAAAGAATCCTCGATAATCTGCATTTCCGTTTTAATAATATTATACTGTGTTTTCACAATATTAAATCCATCCAATGCTCTTTCAGATTGCACTCTGTTCTTTACGGTATCTAACAAAGCTGCAATATCGTTTGCCATAATAGCTGCCAATTTCGGGTCCGTATCCATTACCTCAATTACAATAGACATAAAACGTGTTCTATTGAAAGTAACATTGCTTTCGTACTCCTCGTTTAGCAAAGTATTCTTGTAAGGATCATTAGGATCGATATCGTAATGATTCAATAAATCATATTTCTTGATCAGTGTGCTACGGATCTCATCAGAATTCAAAATCTGAAGCAGTTGTTCCGCTTCTTCCTCTTTACCAAATTCCAAAATATCTCTATCGCTATTGCGTTCGTCTAGCAAAGCTTTAGAAACCGAGTTGGTTGTTGTTGGAAACAAAACCACCTGAGATTTGTACTTCGGCTTGATAAACAATGGCGAAGAAAAAACAGCAGCAAGTACTGCAGCAGCCAATGAAAAAACAATCAATGGTTTTCTCCAGCTGTATAAATAAACAATCAAATTTGTTGAGTCAAAAGCATTATCCTTTTTCATGCTGATAGTTTTGAGTTTGGGCTGCAAATATATAAATCAAAGCGGGTGATTACTTACAAATACAATTATTAGCCTACATTCTGTTTATGCGTTTATATTTGCATTCGATAATTGAACAAATCATTAACCCCATTTTGCGGTGCGTATTGCAGTAAACACAAGATTATTATTAAAAGATCGCCTAGAAGGCATCGGCAATTACGCGAACGAA
>JBLHRE010000126.1:0-5453 GCA_047625765.1 Flavobacteriales bacterium | reverse complement strand
AAAAATGGATTACCTACTGTAGGCGTTTTAGGGCATGGATTGGACACTATTTATCCGGCTATTCACAGAGGAGTTGCTGCAAAAATGGTTCTCGAAAGCGGAGGTTTAATCACTGAGTTTTTGTCGGATATGAAAGGAAATAGAGAGAATTTCCCCAAAAGAAATCGAGTGGTTGCAGGAATGGCTGATGCTATATTAGTAATAGAAGCTTCGGAAAAAGGAGGAGCCTTGATTACTGCAAATATTGCCCATTCTTATAATAGAGATGTGTTTGCTGTACCAGGTAGAGTGGGCGATGAATATTCTTTGGGATGCTTGAATCTTATTAGAAGGAATGTGGCGCAATTGGTTACCAGTAGCAAGGATATTATTCAGGCCTTAAATTGGGATATTGCAAAGGCTCATCAACAGAAACAAATGCAGTTGAATCTTGACTTAAATGAACTGGAACAAGAATTAGTAAACCTATTGGATGGAGTTGATTCTAGGTCGATGGATGATATCGCATTTGGATTGGGTTTAAAAGTTAGTCAATTATCTGTATTAACCTTAGCCTTAGAGTTAAGAGGGCTTATTCATATTTTGCCAGGAAATAGGTGTAAAAGAGCTTATTGATGGAGTGGCTCTTTTTGCCTTGCGAAAAGAAAAAAAAGTTACATTTGCCGCATTATTAACGCTATTTTTAGTTGACAATGGATGCAAATGTAAAGGCATTTATGGACCTAGTAGAAGCTCGTAATGGCAGTGAGCCAGAATTTCTACAGGCCGTACAGGAGGTTGCTGAGGCAATTATCCCTTTTCTAGAAGATAAACCAAAATACCAAGAGGCAAAGATTTTGGAACGCATGGTTGAACCAGAGCGCGTTTTGATGTTCCGTGTTCCTTGGGTTGATGGTGCAGGTAAGGTACAGGTAAACCGTGGTTTCCGTATCGAAATGAACAGCGCAATTGGACCTTACAAAGGTGGTTTGCGTTTTCATCCATCTGTAAACTTGAGCATTTTGAAATTCTTGGCTTTCGAACAAGTTTTCAAAAACAGTTTAACTACTCTTCCAATGGGAGGTGGTAAAGGTGGTTCTGATTTTGATCCTAAAGGGAAAACAGACAACGAGGTTATGGCATTCTGTCAAAGCTTTATGACAGAACTTTCTCGTCATATTGGTCCTAATACTGATGTTCCTGCTGGGGATATTGGAGTAGGTGGCCGTGAGATTGGTTACATGTTTGGACAATACAAGCGTTTAAGAAATGAATTTACTGGTGTTTTGACGGGTAAAGGAATGGAGTTTGGTGGATCTTTGATTCGTCCTGAAGCAACAGGATACGGTAACGTATACTTTGCTGAAGAAATGCTTAAAGTAAAAGGTGACTCTTTTAAAGGTAAAACGGTAGTAGTATCAGGATCTGGTAATGTTGCTCAGTATGCTTCTGAAAAAGCAATGGAATTAGGCGCTAAGGTTCTTGCTGTTTCCGATTCTTCTGGATATATTCTTTGTGAAGGTGGTTTTACTACGGCTCATTTAGATGCTATTATGGAAGTTAAAAACGTAAAGCGTGGTCGTATTAATGAAGTTGCAGATCAGTTTTCTGATGTGACTTTCTTTGCAGGGAAAAAACCTTGGGAAGTTAAATGTGATATCGCATTGCCTTGTGCTACTCAAAATGAATTAAATGGTGACGAAGCAAAACAATTGTTAGCAAACGGTTGTATCTGTGTTTCTGAAGGTGCTAATATGCCTTCGACTCCAGAGGCTGTTGAGCATTTCTTGGCTGCGAAAATCATGTTCGCTCCTGGTAAAGCTTCTAATGCTGGTGGTGTTGCTACTTCTGGTTTAGAGATGAGCCAAAATTCCATGCGTTTTAACTGGACACGCGAAGAAGTTGATGCTAAATTACTTGCAATCATGAAGTCAATCCATGAAGCTTGTGTGCAGTATGGTACAGAAGGTGATTATGTTGATTATGTAAAAGGTGCAAACATTGCAGGCTTTGTCAAAGTAGCAGATGCTATGATGGCTCAAGGTGTAGTTTAATCCTAGAATTATATATTTTTATAAGAGGCTGTCCGAAAGGATGGCCTTTTTTTATGCGTATGTTTTTTTAAAAATAGGGAGCAAAAAAAAGTGTCTTGAAACGGCTTAGTCGTTTCAAGACACTTATATAAATATAGATTAGACTAAAGTCTAGTATCTGTAGTATTCTGGTTTGAATGGACCTTCAACAGTAACACCAATATATTCAGCTTGATCTGGACGTAATTCTTCCAATTCAACGTTGATTTTTGCAAGGTGTAATCTTGCTACTTTTTCATCCAAATGCTTAGGAAGCATGTAAACTTCGTTAGCGTAAGCAGCAGAATTGTTCCACAATTCCATCTGGGCCAAAGTTTGATTGGTGAAAGAGTTAGACATTACAAATGATGGGTGACCTGTTGCACAACCTAAGTTTACCAAACGGCCTTCAGCTAATAAGATAATATCCTTGCCATTTAACGTGTACTTGTCTACTTGTGGCTTAATTTCAATTTTAGCAGAAGAGTTTTTCGCCAACCAAGGAACATCAATTTCATTATCGAAATGACCGATGTTACATACAATAGCTTTGTCTCTTAATAATTGGAAATGCTCTTTAGTAACGATGTCTTTGTTACCTGTAGTTGTAATAACGATATCAGCCTCTGGAGCTGCGTTTACCATCTTTTTAACCTCATAGCCTTCCATTGCAGCTTGAAGCGCGCAAATAGGGTCAATTTCAGTTACAATAACTCTTGCGCCAGCACCTGCAAAAGAAGCGGCAGTACCTTTACCTACATCGCCAAAACCTGCAACAACAACAACTTTACCAGCCATCATTACGTCAGTTGCTCTACGTACAGCATCTACTGCAGATTCGCGACATCCGTATTTGTTGTCAAATTTAGATTTAGTAACAGAGTCATTAATGTTGATTGCAGGCATTGGAAGAGTGCCGTTTTTAACACGCTCGTACAAGCGATGAACACCCGTAGTTGTCTCTTCAGATAAACCTTTAATTCCGTCAACATACTCAGGAAAACGATCTAAAACCATGTTGGTTAAATCACCACCATCATCTAAAATCATGTTTAATGGCTGTCCGTCAGGGAAAGTTAAAGTTTGCTCGATACACCAATCAAATTCTTCATCACTCAACCCTTTCCATGCATAAACAGGAACACCCGTTACAGCAATTGCAGCAGCAGCATGATCTTGAGTAGAGAAAATATTACAAGAAGACCAAGTAACATCTGCTCCTAAAGCAACCAAAGTTTCAATTAATACCGCAGTTTGAATGGTCATGTGTAAACATCCTGCGATACGAGCTCCTTTCAAAGGTTTGTCTGCACCATACTCTTCGCGCAATGCCATAAGTCCAGGCATTTCTGCTTCTGCCAATTCGATTTCTTTACGACCGTACTCTGCTAAGTTAATGTCTTTAACCTTGTATGGAAGTCGTTCTACTGTAGTGCCCATATGTAATATTTAAATTTTATTCTTTTAAAGGAGTGCAAATATACGATTTATCCTTTATTTTGGATCTTATTTCCGTCTATGCCATTGTATAAGAAATACATACTTAATTCAGGTGCCCAAGTTGTTGTCTGGGAGATACAAGAAAGCCCTAGCTACGAGCTGGAAATTCTTGAGACTCTTTCGGATGAAAATAAGTGCATATATGCTGAAATCCAATCGAATAAACGCAAGCGGGAATTCTTATTTACCCGTTATATTCTAGAAAAAGTGCTGGGGGTAGACGAAGTAATTGTCTATACTGAAGCTGGAGCACCTACATTACGAAGTTCAGAGATTAGCATTTCGCACAGTGGTAATTTTGTATCTGTAGGCTTGAGTTCTGCCGAAATAGGAATTGATATTCAATTGCTGAATCCAAAAATTGAGCGTATTGCACACAAATTTGTGAATGAGGCCGAAGCTAGATTTATTGAAGAGTCCATTGCCTTAAAGCAACAGACCATTATTTGGAGTGCTAAAGAAGCGCTTTACAAATTAGATGCCCAGGGTGGATTACTATTTAAAGAGCAGCTCCATATTGCTCCTTTTAATATAACAGCGCAATTTTTAGCCAAGGGCAGCATTCTTAAAAATGATACAATACGATCTTGCCAATTAAATGTATGGCACAACAATAATTATTCATTGGTGATTGCAGAAGATGAGATTTGACTTAAAAACATTTATTACCGAAAGAGCTGCTAAGGGAGAGAAATCTTTGGCAGTATTGATAGATCCAGACAAAACCAAAGGAAAAGAGTTGGAGGCAATGGTTGAGGTTATCAATAGAACGGCAAATTTTATTTTGGTTGGAGGGAGTTTTGTAAGTCAAGAAGATTTAGAAAATTGTTTGGACCAATTGGAGGTGCTTACTACGCTTCCAGTATGCTTGTTTCCTGGTCATGCCTCACAAGTATCAGAACAAGCAGATGCAATTTTGTTTTTGAATTTGGTTTCTGGCCGTAATCCAGAATATTTAATTGGCAATCAGGTGTTAGCAGCTCCAGCAATTGCCAAATCGGGCATTCAAGTTTTGGCTACTGCTTATTTGCTAATTAATTGCGGAACACCTACCGCTGCACAGTATATAAGTAATACCCAAGCCATACCCTATGCGCAAGATGGTATTGCCGCTGCAACAGCATTGGCTGCAAAATTCATGGGGCAACAATTTGTTTATTT
The DNA here is from genome assembly GCA_047625765.1 of Flavobacteriales bacterium. Taxonomy (GTDB): domain Bacteria; phylum Bacteroidota; class Bacteroidia; order Flavobacteriales; family JBLHRE01; genus JBLHRE01. Next base: position 741 of record JBLHRE010000126.1, on the reverse strand, counting down.
GGATGGAGGAAGCGGAGCCGATAAAGTGATTTCTGAAAGCATGATTCAAGCGGTAAAAACCACCACCAAATTACCTTTAATTATTGGTGGAGGCATTCGAAGTGCATCACAGGCCCAAGCCTTACTAAAAGCTGGAGCCGATGTAATTGTTGTGGGTAACGGAGCTGAAAGTAGAGCTGATATATTGATGGAAATTAAAGAGCTTATGACAAGCTAACCTTAAATCAAGATTTTTTGGACTTGGATTTAGGCGAGCTATACAGGAGTAAAAAGTAAGCCAATATTCCTGACACTAAAGAACCCAGAATTACACCAATTTTTGCTGAGTCGATATAGATGGCATTCGATTCAAAGGCTAAATTTGCGATAAAGATGGACATGGTAAATCCTACCCCTGCCAAAACAGATATAGCCAATATTTGCATCATGTTTGTGCCTTCAGGAAGCTTTGCAATCTTTAGTTTGATACCGATATAGCTCAATAAAGAAATTCCAATACTCTTTCCTAAAATTAAGGCAATTGAAATGTGTATTACCAGTGGCCAATCTAAATGCATATCAATGCCAAATGCCACGCCAGCATTGGCTAATGCAAATATTGGCATTATAAAAAATGCCACCCAAGAATGTAATTTTTCTTCTAAATGCTGCAAGGGCGAGTAAACTTTTTCTGTCAGACCATCAATAGCATTTACATGAGCCATTTGTTTTCTGCTCAACAATGGCGATTTATCTCTTTTA
>JBLHRE010000125.1:0-5456 GCA_047625765.1 Flavobacteriales bacterium | reverse complement strand
AAGCCCAGCTTGAGGCAATTGGCGATTTGATTCTTTCTGAAGTGAATGTTAAGGAATTGGAAATACTTACGGATACAGGAATTCTTGTAAAAGAGATAAAACCAAACTTTAAAACTTTAGGGCCAAAATTTGGAAAGAAAATGAAAGCCATTGCAGGACTTATAAATAGGTTGGGGGCAGACGCTATTGCCGACATGGAAGCCAATGGAAGCTTGAATATTGAAATTGAAGGAGAAGTGTTAACACTTAACAGTACAGATGTAGAAATCAACTCTAAAGACATTCCGGGATGGCTAGTAACCAACCTAAACAATGTAACTGTTGCTTTAGATGTTACCATGACAGAGGCTTTGCAAGAAGAAGGAATTGCAAGAGAACTGGTAAACAGAATCCAGAATATCCGTAAGGATAAAGGGTTTGAAGTAACAGATTCTATTCGATTGGTGGTTGGAAAACAAAAATTCATTGACAAGGCAATCGAAAGCAATAAAAATTATATTTGTAACGAGACACTTGCCAAAGAGTTAGAAATGGTGGAAGGTATAGTGGAAGACGGAACAGCAGTGGTTTTTGATGATGTTGAAACTACTGTTGCAGTATACAAGTTAAATTGAAAAAAATATGTCAAATAAAGTTAGGTATTCAAGCGAAGAGCTAGAAGAGTTTAGAGTTTTGATTTTAGAAAAGATCAAAACTTCTGAAGAGGATCTGTTAGTGATTAAGGAGTCGTATGCCAATGATGCTAACAACGGGACAGATGATACTTCCCCAACTTTTAAAGCATTTGAAGAGGGATCGGCTACCATGAGTAAAGAAGCGAATGCACAATTGGCAGCACGCCAAGTAAAGTTTATTCGCGATTTGAAAAATGCTATTTTACGTATCGAAAACAAGACTTACGGAGTTTGTCGTGTTACGGGTAAATTAATTCAAAAGGAACGTTTGAGACTAGTTCCGCACGCTACGCTTAGTATCGAAGCTAAGAACATGCAATAATATTTTAGCGATTTGAAAAGAGCAGCACTGGTTATTTCCATTGTGCTAATCATAGACCAAGCGGTTAAGCTTTGGATAAAAACCCACATGATGCTCGGAGAAGAGTATCGGGTTTTTGATTGGTTCATCATACATTTTACTGAAAACAACGGAATGGCCTTTGGCCTAGAATGGGGTGGTATTTGGGGTAAAATCTTGCTTACCTTATTTCGTATTGTTGCTGTAGGAGGGATTTTTTGGTATTTGAAAAAAGTCATCTCCCAAGGAGCAAAACCATTGTACATTATTAGTTTAGCACTAATTTTTGCTGGAGCAGTTGGCAATATTATTGACAGCGCCTTTTATGGGGTTTTGTTTAACGATAGTTACGGACAGCTGGCTAGTTTTTTACCAGAAGAAGGGGGCTATGCTCCTTTGTTACAAGGTAAGGTTGTCGATATGCTCTATTTCCCGCTAATCAAAGGTTTCTTGCCAGAATGGTTGCCGTGGGTAGGAGGAGATTATTTTATCTTCTTTAGGCCCATATTCAACATAGCCGATTCTGCAATAACTCTAGGAGTAGCACTCATTTTACTCTTTCAAAGAAAAGAGCTTTCAAGCTTTAAATAATGAAATTAAAACCCAGGCAGTCGTCTGGGTTTTTTGTTTCAAGAGAATTACATATATTGAATGGATGTTTAATTTATTTGATTCAAAATGAAATGCCTATCCTTAGCTGGTCTAATCCTATTAGTAGCCACTTGTGTGTGGTCTTTGCCTTTTCTATCAATAATTCTTTCGAAGGGGTGGATGGAAAGGGAGAGCCATTAACAGGATAGACTTTAGCCGATATGGGGTTGAGAGTTTACACTCTATGTGAAACCATAATTTTTTAAACAATCTTCATTTTGTATATTCATCCAACAAAATAATACACACTAATGTTTCAAACCAAGTCTGGCATCTGTTTTTACGAACTTACCAATAGTATGATTGCTCAAAAAAACGAGCATGAAGCAAGTCGGATGTCAGCTTATATGAAAGAAAATTTTCCTTTTTTAGGAATAAAAAGTACGCCTCGCAGACAAATAATGCGCGACTTTGTAAAGCAATATGGCTGGCCAGCAGAGCCAGAAATTTATACGCTAGTTAAACAGCTCTGGCAAAAAGAAGAAAGAGAATACCAATACCTCGCTTTAGATTTATTAGAGCATCGCTTTAAGAAATCGATAAAAGCAAATGATGCAACGTTGTTAGAGTACCTGGTTACGCATAAAAGCTGGTGGGATACGGTAGATTTAATTGCATCGAAACTATGCGGAGCTTATTTTAAAAAGTATCCGCAGCAAATTGCTCCTTATGCCGAAAAATGGATCAACAGTTCCAATATGTGGCTGAACAGAATAGCAATTTTGTATCAATTGAAATATAAGAAGGACACAGACGAATTTCGCCTATTTAGCTATTGTCTACAACATGCAGATTCTACAGAGTTTTTCCACCAAAAAGCCATAGGGTGGGCTTTAAGAGAATACTCAAAAACGGACCCAAAAGCGGTTGTAAAATTTGTTGAAAGCAAAACGTTGAAACCCTTAAGTAAAAGGGAAGCCTTGAAATGGGTTCATAGAAAACAAAAGGAATTAGTCTAAGATAGAAGTCCTTTTTCTAACAAATATTCTGCTATTTGCACCGAGTTTGTTGCTGCGCCTTTTCTAAGGTTGTCAGATACAATCCACATATTTATTGCCTGTGGCAAAGAAACATCTTTTCGAATTCTACCTACAAAAACTTCGTCCTTATCTTTTGCATACAAAGGCATAGGGTAGGTGTTCGTATCCGGATTGTCCTGCAATGTTATGCCAGGCGTTTCGTGTAATGTTTTGCGAATAACATTTACATCTGGCATTTTTTCGAATTCTACATTTACCGCTTCAGAATGACCTCCTTCTACAGGAACACGAACGGCTGTTGCTGCAACCGCCAAGTTTGGTAAATCTAAAATCTTACGAGATTCATTCACCAATTTCATTTCTTCTTTTGTATACCCATTGTCTTCAAAAATATCGCAATGCGGCAAACAGTTTTTATCGATAGGATAAGGGTAGGCCATGTCGCCAGAAATTCCATTACGCTCGTTTTCGAGCTGATTTACAGCCTTCATTCCCGTGCCAGATATACTTTGATAGGTGGAAACAATAACCCGCTTTAAAGTGTATAATTCGTGCAAGGGCTTTAAAGTCATTACCAACTGAATGGTAGAGCAATTTGGATTCGGAATTATTTTATCGTCTTTGGTCAATTGATGCCCATTGATTTCAGGAACAATCAATTTTTTATCGGCATCCATTCTAAAAGCAGAAGAGTTGTCTATTACAAAGGCACCCGTTTCTGCAAATTGTCCCGCATACTTAAGTGCAGTTTCGCCTCCAGCAGAAAATATAGCTAGGTCAACATTTTTAGCAATAGCATCTGCCATAGAAACAATAGTCCATTGTTTCCCTTTAAATTCGATCTGCTTGCCCACAGATTTCTCTGAAGCAACTGGAACCAAATCGGTTATTGGGAAATTACGTTCTGCTAAAACGCGAAGCATCATTTGTCCTACCATGCCAGTAGCGCCTACTATTGCAACTATCATCTAAAAATATTTTTCACAAAAGTAGTATATTTAGGGATGAAACTAACCAATTTCCTATGGCTCATAGCGGTGCCAGGTTCACTATGTGCCCAAGTATTTTACGATGATTTTTCTGATGGGAATCTTCGCGACCCAGATTGGATGGGAGGCACATCACATTTTATTATTTCAAATGAGAGGCTTGAACTCAGGCAGAGTCTGTCAGGAACATCTTATTTGGCGACAGAGTTTAAGCAGTCCGAAGTGAAAGAATGGCGCTTTTTATTCGAAATGGATTTCGCTCCTTCCAACAACAATTACCTAAACATATACTGGCGAGCAGACAGTGCCACCTTAGAAAAATCGAACAACGCTTATCTGCTAAGAATAGGCGAAAATGGATCGGATGATGGATTGAAATTTTCCAGAAAGAAGGCAGGTATAAGTACTGAGATAGCAACTTTGGGAGACGGACTTTTTGCTCAGGGAGGTTTGTTCCATTTGCGGATTCAAAAAACTGAGGATTTTAATTGGTTGGTTTCATGGGATGTCACTGGCGGAACCGAATTCGATTCCTTAGGGAGTTTTGTGGATAGCAATGAGTTCTTGGGTGATTTTTTTGGATTACAATGTACCTACACCTCTAGCAATGCAGATGGGTTTTTCTTTGATGACATCTACATGGGACCTATTCATGAAGATACCGTAGGGCCCAAATTAACCAACCTAGAAGTCGTTTCCCTTAAAGAACTATTTCTGCAATTTAATGAGGCTTTTATCCCTTTCTCAAAGCAGCAAATAACCATGAATCCTGATGTGATTATTGATACCATTATTCTAGATAATAACGATGTTAGCATCCTGTTTTCTGATGTATTGGAGAATAAAACCAATTACCAATTGTCTCTTTCAAACTTGGAAGATAACAAGGGCAATCGATCGCAAATAGACAGCAGTTTTTATTTTTCGTTTGTCGATTATTTTGAGGTGCGCATCAATGAAATAATGGTGGATCCAGAGCCAAGGGTTCAGCTTCAAAATAAAGAGTATATCGAATTGTACAATGCCTCAAATGCTTCATTTAGCTTGCAAGACTGGACCATTGAAGTGAATGGAAGTCGCATCGTTTTTCCTGAAATCGAATTTGCGGCAAAGAGTTATTTGCTTTTGTCTTCAGAGGATTATGGGCAGTCAAATGCTTTGACACTAGCACTTCCAAGCTTGACAAATTCGGGCGGAGAAATAACCATCAGAAACAGGTTTGACCTTTTAGTGCATCACATTATTTATTCTGACGATTGGTATAATGAGCCTTGGAAAGAAGATGGAGGTTGGAGTTTAGAAATGGCTACAAATGCAAAGGAATGCCATAGGGATGAGGTTTGGCAAGCATCGCTAAACGCAAATGGAGGAAGCCCTGGAATTGAAAATTCGTGGGACTTGTTGGAGGCACAAATGAATCCTGAGATATTAGAAATGGTGTTGGTTTCTGATACCCTATTAACGCTTCATTGGAATCAAAATTTCAGTAATTCAGCAAAAGAATCCTTGCAGCTTATCGGAACAAATAATTTAAAAAAATTGGAGTGGGACGATAGCAACAGAAACAGCATTGTCCTGATTTCTGATTCTTCGATTGAGGAACACGGACTCAGTTTTTATTGGCTTGATGTCTCTTTTTGCGAGGCCGTATTAGCATCAGATACTATTGTAATTCCGCCCATAAAGTACCCAACCTAGGGCGATGTATTAATCAACGAATTGCTGATTGATCCGAATTCAAATCAATTAGAATATGTAGAATGGTACACTACTTCTGACAGTAGTTTACTGCTTTCGGATTTAAGGTTAGCCCTTGGAGAGG
>JBLHRE010000124.1:0-5511 GCA_047625765.1 Flavobacteriales bacterium | reverse complement strand
TTCTTTCAAGTTTTTTAAACTTGTCAATCTTGAATCACCAACCGAGTTTATTTGAGCAATAACATCTGCAGTTAATACATGCTTTAGAAACTCCTTATCGCCAGAGAAAACTTTTGTAATAAGGCTCCATTCAATATTATGTTTTAAAAAATACTTGCTTAAGAATTTTATGTTGCCTTTAATTTTTTCGGTTTGTATTATTAACTCTGCCATTTTATTTTTTCAACCTCATTTCTAGATAAGGATTTGTAAAGCCAAGTTTTTCGTAAAGAAATTTGGCAGGATTGTTAGCTTCTACATGTAAAGCAATATCTCCACTTGCAAAATCAATGGCACCTTGCATAAGTTTTTTACCTAAGCCTTGGCCTCTGTATTTATTGTGTGTTGCTATATACACTAATATGTTTTCTGGAATATAACCGCCCATTCCTGTTTGGTTGATAATGGTAGCACCTTTTATGATTTTATCTTCGATAAGAATCATTGTAAAACCGCCAAACGATTCGAATTCTTGCAATGCGTAATCCAAACACTTTTGTATGTCTGCTTTAGGGTCTCCGTATTCCTGAAGATTTTCGAACAAGAAATCAATAATTGCTGCTTTTTCTTGTTGAGAAGGTTTATTTATGGAATCGAATATTTTTGTTTCAAGCATAAATTTGGGATAATTTATCCTGTAATTAGGATATAGCTCGCAATATAGCGAAGGTACCCAAAATAAAGGCGAGTTCTTTAAAATAGAAACGATATAAAATGAGAAGCTGGACAAGGAGGCTTTCTACAGACTACCTGAAATCGACAAGACATAATTTATGTGTTAGCATCAAAAAAGAAATTACCACGCTAGGCTTAAGTAAACTGGGTTGATTGTTTGGGCTGAAGCTTTAGCGCAAACAGGTGAAATACGCAATCGACTATTTTAGTTGGAGCCGTATATTCGATTAGCTGCTTTTATTTCAAATGGATATTCTAAATGTAAAACTGTTTTTCTTCCTTATATAGATTTATCACACCTCTACCTTAAGTTTTTAGGTTGTATAAATAATATTCACTTTAAAATAGAATACTTCATAAGTTCTACCCATTAATAGTTCAACTTCAGATTCCTTCTTAGGATTACAATTAAATTAAGGAAAGGTAAATTATTAAAATATTTGTAAGTTTTAATACGCCAATGTCATTTAGGATTGTGCTTCTTGCAGTTAAGGTTTAGTGCAAAGGAAGTAGAGACGTAGAAAGTAATGTACTTTGAATTGTAAATTATTTAATTAGGAAGCCGGTCCGAATATTTTTTGGTACATAATTCAATTGCAATCAATTCCTCAGGTGATGGTTCTTCATTTTTTGTCTTGAAACGTGGGTAATGGCACCGAATTGAATTTACAGGGTTATAATGGATTTCCAAAAGTCGGTTTCCTTTATCTTAAAATCTAACACAAATAATTCTTTTTCCCTGCAATGTTTCATATAAAAACATACAAAACTCTCAGGTATTTGAGAATTGTAGATTAAGGCTGTACTATTTGTTATTTCTTAAATTGGGTACTCGTTTTCTCCCAATTTAATTTTCCAATTTTCTGAACGGTGATCGGAACTCCAATCGGTCTGCAAATACTGCATTAGTTCTATCATTTGTGCTGTACCATAACAGGTTTCTATAGCTCTCTTAATTGATTGTAAGGATCTTCCTTGATCGGATTGATATTCAAAGATCATAAAAAGAGCATGCCTTAAACCTCTATAATAGCTTCTGTTCTTTCCTCCTTCAGAGCCCATAGTAAATCGTGTAGTGCTTGTAAAAGGGAATTCTTGAATGTGACATGAAGCACAGAGGATGGTGTTGTTTTTAGATAAACTCAAATTATTAAAAAGTACCAGCCCCAAGGTTGCTCCCTCATACCTTGTGGGCTTATGAATAGCTGTAGAAGATTGATGTTATTACCTAAATGAATAGAAGATTATTAAATACCTTCGCGGAACGAAACCACAATCTAAACTTTCATTGTATCCCAAAACACGGGAGTATATAATTTATAAGCATGCTACAAGATAAAGCCTTAGCCATCCTTAAATCTGGCGCGAATGTGTTTTTAACAGGTTCTGCAGGAACCGGTAAAACCTATGTTCTTAACGCTTATATAGCTTATTTAAAAGCTAGAAAAGTGCCTGTGGCTGTTACAGCTTCCACAGGAATAGCAGCCACTCATATCAATGGTATGACCATTCATACTTGGTCGGGAATTGGTATAAAATCGGAAATGCAAGAGCATGATTTTCAAGCCTTATTGGGTAAGAAATATTTGAAAGATAATTTGAATAATGTTAGGGTTTTGATTGTTGATGAGATATCCATGCTGCACCGAAAGCAATTCGAATTGGTCGATCAGGTGTTGAGAAGGTTCAAATCGGTAGATGCCCCATTTGGAGGAATTCAAGTGGTGGTTTCTGGCGATTTTTTTCAGTTACCTCCCATCGGGAATAACAATGAGCAGAACCGCGAAAAATTCGCTTTCATGAGTCAAGCATGGGTGCAAGCCCAAATGAATGTCTGTTACTTAAGTCAGCAATACAGACAAACAAATAATAGCCTCAATCATTTGTTAAATGAGATACGAAAGAATGATGTTTCCGAAAAGGGGATTAAAATTTTGACGGATGCCATGAACCATACCATTTCGGATGATGCACCACGATTGTTTACCCATAATGTGGATGTTGACCGAGTGAATGCTGCCGCTATAAAAGAGTTGAAAGGAGCAGCTAAAGAGTATAAGGCTAGCACAAAAGGCAATGCCAAATTGACTGCTATGCTTGAGAATAGCGTTTTGGCCCCAACCCAATTGCAATTGAAATTAGAGGCCAAAGTGATGTTTGTAAAAAATAATCCTGAAAAGGGAATTGTGAATGGAAATATTGGGCATGTTGTTTCATTTGATGACGAAGGAATACCTAAAGTGAAATTATTAGACGGTAGAACCATTCATGCTACCAGCGAATCGTGGACAGTGAATGATGACAAGGGAAAGGTTCTCGCTTCATTTCAACAGTTGCCTTTGCGTTTGGCATGGGCCATTACGGTGCATAAAAGTCAGGGAATGACCTTGGATGCTGCGCAAATGGATCTAAGTAAAACCTTTGAATCCGGGCAGGGCTATGTGGCTCTTTCGCGGCTAAAGGATATTGAAGGCTTGTCTTTATTGGGTTTCAATAATAAAGCTTTGGAGGTAGATACTCTTGTGGTAAAAGCAGACAAGCGATTTCAAGAAATAGCTTCTGAATTGGATTCAAGCATGCATTTAGAAGTGTGGGAATCTTTGCATAAAAGTTTTTTAACACGAATAGGGGGCTTAACCGATGCTGCAGAAATCACCAAATTGGCAAAGAAAAAAGCAGATAAATCACAGGAGAAAATCCCTACTCATGTGCGTACTGCTGAGTTTGTTAAAAAGGGAATGAGTATCAAAGAAATTGCGGATGAACGAGGTTTGGGTGAAGGCACCATTGTAAGCCATTTGGGCAAAATTAAAGAGTTGATACCGGAGATAGATCTTGGTAAATTTAAACCCGAAGGAGAGGTTATTTCACAAATTTATACTGCCTATGCTTTTTTGAAGGCCGAAGCTGATAAAAAGACGGATAAGCCGGAGCCTAGTTTGAAAGAACTGTTTGTGAAACTGGATGGGGTAGTGGATTATACTACCTTAAAATTGGCTTTGCTGTTTTATGTTTAGCTCTTACCGTGTTGTGTATACCCCTTTAATCTTGGGGTTGAAAGAATAGAAAATAGTGAGGGACTGAAAACCGATAAATTCAAAACTGATTCCAACCAGTTTTCGCGAATTAAGTTTATCCAATAATATGTCATCCCCAACAATTTGTGGATTGACGGATGGATTACTTGAAACTTTCCATAAGTACTAAAATCCGGATTTCTTTTAGCCTTTGCGGGTAACTGAGGTTTGTTTTTTACTATTTAATTAGATCTATTCTTCTTGTTTTTTTCGATATCAGTTTTCTCGTCTTCTCGTTTCGTTTCAAAAGCAGCTGATGCATTTCCCGGAAATTTCTTTTTCCATTGACTGATTTGACTAGAATGAACTTCAAACTTAGAGGTCAGTTCTTGAGTTGTGAGTCTTTCCTTAATTGCTTTAAGAGCCACCTTTGTCTTGAATGAGGCACTGAATTTTCTTCTTGTTCGTTTTATAGTACAGCTTTGAATTGACATTTTTATTTGCTGTCCTAATTTTGGGGAGAACTACAATAGGTAGATTTGTTTAACAAAATTGATTTTGTCCGATTAATAGGTGGTTAAACCAAATATGAGTATATTAAAAATATGATGGAGAAAAGAATGAATTCCAAAATTACATATTCTCAATCTTCAATAATCTGATTTTTTAGAAATCAGTCAGGTTAATTAATTTCTTTAGGAAATGAGTTTAGAACTAATGTTTGCTACCAATTGCCTTTAATTTAATTAACTTACAAGAAGAATGTTATTAAAGTTAGAAACTTTAGAATTCTCTTAAAATTTCGCTATTCACCTTCTCTAATTTATTGTAATCAATTGATCATAATATAGAAACTCCTTCATTAAAATTAATTAGTACTAAAAGTAAACGAATAAAAATTATTAATATTAAAAGAAACACAAAAACCGAGAAACGATATAGTGTGAAAATGAGGGAACTTACGACTAAAGTGACTTATGTAAAGAAATACTTTTTGGGCTTGCCTGTCAAAACATTACATAAATATAGAGAAAGCTACTTTGGTAAGGTAAAAGATTGTGATGATTGTACATTATTTATATCACCAAAATCACTCTTTACATATTTAAAAATAATTGTCTAAAAATATATAATGAAAGTATTAGTAATAGGAGCGGGAAATATGGGGCTTACCTATGCCGAAGGAATGTCGAAGTCAAAATTACTCAAGAAAAAAAACATCATGGTATTGGATAAATCTGATGAAAAGTTAGAAGAACTTCATCAAATTTCTCACTTCGATGCCTTTAAAGAATTAAAAGATTGTGTGCCAAAAGCAGATATTATTTTTGTAGCAGTCAAACCACATCACGCAGAAGACTTGTTCAAACAAATTAATCCATTGGTTGGATCAGATCAAATTATTATTTCGATAATGGCGGGAGTTACTTTAAAAGCAATAAAGGACTTTTCTGGAGTAAAAAAAGTTATACGTGCGATGCCAAACTTACCAGCTAAAGTTGGAGTAGGTTTAACGTCTTATGTAGCTTCGCCTGAGGTTTCGCGAATAGAGTTATTAACCGTAGAAAGCTTGTTGAATATGACGGGTAAGTCTATTCTAGTTAGTACTGAAAGTTTAATCGATGCCTCTACAGGGATTTCTGGTAGCGGGCCAGCTTATGTGTTTTATTTTATGCAAAGTATGATGGAAGCAGCTTTACAAATGGGTTTTTCAAAGAATGATTCTAAAGTTCTGGTTAGTCAAACATTCACAGGAGCAATTGAGCTCTTTAATCAATCC
>JBLHRE010000123.1:0-5512 GCA_047625765.1 Flavobacteriales bacterium | reverse complement strand
ATTTCCGGATTATTTGTTTCCTCAAAAAAGGGTGGGAATTCCGTAATTAATTCAGAAAACTCACTTCCCCAAGAGTTAGTATCTAATTGGAAAAGAGATTTTTCGAATTGACAAATTCTTACATCTGATTCAATATCAGACACATCAACATCTAAAGAATTCTCATTACACGCTAGCAAGAAGCTAACACCGAGTATTAATGGAATATATTTTAAGGATTGCTTCAAAAAAATCTATTTTTGTGTGAAACTATAAAGATTTGCCAAAAGTATGAAAAAGATTATAGCACTTTCGATTGTATGCCTTAGTAGCATTGTAGTTTTTGGACAAAAAAAATTCAACCTTGGATTACAAGCTAGCCCAAATTTGAGTTGGGTGAAATCTGACATACTAGATTCAGAAAATAAGGTAGGCCTAAAATTCAATTATGGCTTGATTACTGAAATTCAACTAGCCGAAAATTACCTACTCTCAACAGGTATTGGCCACGGTTATGACGGAGGAAAACTGACTGCAGAATTAAAAGAGGACACTACTTCAGCAATACAAGTTGATTATGCTGCACAGTTCATCAATATCCCTTTTATGCTAAAAATGCGCACCAAGGAGATTGGGTACATGCGCTACTTTGCTTTATTTGGTATTACTACTGGTATTAAAGTGGGAGAAACCATTACTAGTGAAGAATATCAAGATAAAATTGAAACAGATGTGAATTACATCAATTTATTCAAAGCATCTCTATCTATTGGTGTTGGAGCAGAATATAGTTTAGGTGGCGACACACGCTTTATGGCTGGATTGATTTTCAATAACAATTTCACCAACATGCTAGATAAAGATAATTCTTTGTTAATGGAAAGCGCAAGCAAAAACGCTTTTAGTAATGTTGCACTTACGGTAGGTATCTTATTCTAAACACATGCTATTGTCAAAAGAAACTTGCGACCATATTACTGAATGGTTGAAATCCTACGCCCTAAAAAGTGGAATGAAAGGATTTGTTGTCGGAGTCTCTGGAGGCATAGATTCCGCTCTTACCTCTACCTTATGTGCCCTTACCGGCTTACCCACCCATTGCGTTAACATGCCCATTCTACAAGAGCAAAACCAAGTAGATCGGTCTGATGAGCAAATTAAGTGGCTGAAAAGTACGTTTCCATCTGTTAGTTCTAATACTGTTGATTTAAGCGATTCTTTTCTTTCTTTAAAATCAGACTTACCCCAAGAAATTCAGGACGATTTAAGCATGGCCAATGCCCGTGCACGTTTGCGCATGACTTGCCTCTATAGCTTTGCTGGCAACCTGAAATATCTTGTTGCCGGAACCGGAAACAAAATTGAAGATTTTGGTATTGGCTTTTTCACAAAATACGGAGATGGAGGAGTAGACCTTAGCCCTATAGCAGATTTGCTAAAAACCGAAGTGTATGCCCTGGCAAAACATCTTGGAGTACCGCAATCCATTCAAAATGCTGCCCCTACAGATGGTCTTTGGGGTGATGAAAGAAACGATGAAGACCAAATTGGCGCATCGTATCCAGAATTAGAATGGGCATTGCATTTTTCTGGCGATATGAATGCTGTTACCGAAAGACAAAAAGAGGTGTTGGCTACTTACACTAGACTAAACAAAGCCAACCAACACAAAATGCATCCTATTCCGGTGTGTGTTATACCTTCTGAATTAAAAATATAAAGACGAGCCTAAATATTATTGAACATAAAAAAAGACCGTCTAAATTGCTTTTTAGACGTCCTCTTTTTTTATACTTAAAATCTAATGATTTACTGCTTTAACACTTTTCCGCTATAGTAGATTTGCGTTTTCGAAGGATCTAAAATATAAACCAGATAAACTCCTTGGTTTAAGTTAGACATGTTCAAGGTTTTACTGTTTGTGACAGAGATTACAACTTCCCCTAACAAATCCACCAATTCTACTCGATAATCTTTATCCTTCAAAGACTCACCTACGGCAATTTGCAAGACTTCTTTTACTGAATTAGGCAATAAAGAAACATCATTAAACATTTCCTCCGGAGCTTTCTCTCTGTTTAAAATACTCCCATCCCAACTTATTATCGCTTGCACATAATGAGGCCCAGAAAGCTTTGCTGTACGCGTTCCTATTTCATAAGCATAACTAGAAGCATCATCTAAATTATTCAGCACTATTAAATGCTTTGTTTTAGGCACGGTATCTTCAGACATATACGTTAATGCATTTGCTTGATTCAATTTCTTATAACGCAAGACACTTGCAACAGCCTTTTCTGTAGTCCAAGTAGCATACATAGCAGAACTCGTAGTTGCTTCAACGGTAGGACTCCCCTGTATATGATTAGAAAAAGGATTCAATTCGTAATAAAATGCGTGCTCCACCTCCTTGTTTTTAGTAACAACCACCTGCATTAAATCTTTACTACCATAGTCCTGTGGGATTACAATCTTCAACACATTATCCAATCCTCCATAACTGGGGTCCCTATCCCAACCGTGGGTATTTCCTTGAATATACAAAATAGGATTTTCAAAAGCGTCTGCAGCCTGCAAAAATGGGGTTCGAAATGTATTTGTTGGTACTATATTACTTAATACATCTGGTTTAGCATGAGCGCATACCACACAGGCATGAACATGTTTTTTATATTTCTCTAAATTATATTTCACCCAATCTGCATTATCAGACATGCGATCTTTATGATCGTCATCTTCTGCAGTTGATCTACTTGGGTGCTGCTGATCTACTTGATTTATGGTAATGAAAAGTACCGAGTTTTTGATATATGCAATGTTTTCTGGACGAGCTGCTTGGCGGTTTGCATAAAAATCATTTACAAAATCATTATTTAAAGTAGAGAAAGTACTGTTCCAAACATTTAAGGCAAGAGCTGGATCATCACAATCATTCCACTCATTATCACCAATAAGAATATTAACTGGCTTTGTTGATAAAAGCATTGTATCTAGTGCGCTTTGATAATAATAATAATATGCTCCAGACTCGCATCTATCACAAGGAGTGCTTCCTTTCTTAATATCTCCAATATGTACTAAGGATTCTGCATAACTTAAATCATTATTCTTTAAAACATGAGCTCGAAGTACTGATGCTCTATTAGTCGTTGTTGCATAATCATACGGAGCATCCCCAACAATAGAAAACTGCACTAAATCCACTTGAGAAGTATCGCAAGGAACATTTTCACGAGCCCAATCATTATTACGGTGAATGTTGTGGATAAACCCATCATTTCGATTTATGGACTTATCCAATAATGTCGTTCTGCTATCTGGGAGGGTATTTGGGTAATAAATCACATTGGAATTACCATCGAAATCCAAACCAAAATGACTTCCCTTAAAATCGTAATAAGCTACTAAATCACTCCAATAATTCGCTCCATGGGACGCATCTCCAGGATCTACGTTTAGAGAAAAAGGAACTTGACACATTTGACTATGGATTTCTTGTACCGTCAAAGCCTTACTCCAAATACGCACTTCGCTCATTCGTCCTTTAAAATGATCTGTTGTCCCAGAGCCATCATATTCTTGACCTAAACTTGCCCTAGCAATTGAGCCAATAGCAACAGTTCCAATTAGAAATTCATACGAATAAAGTCCGTCTAAATAGGCAAAACATAAACCATTACTGGTAATTACCAAAGATAGCATATGCCAAACATTGTCATTAAATCCTGCTCCTCGAACAGCACTTGTTGTTCCTTTCACATAAATCCCTCCATTAGAAGCAACCCCTACCTTAAGAATATTGGCATAATTACTGCCATGAAAAGAAATCAACTGACTCCCTTTATCATTACTAGGACTATCATTCGTTTTAAAACGAACCTCTACGCTAAGGGCAGACCCTCCGTTTAGATCATTTGCTACGGCATTAATATTCACGTAATTATCCACCCCATCGAATTTGAGAACATTGGGATAAGGACTAATTATTGGTAATAATTGTGCAAAAAGCATGGCTGTGCTACTAAAGCACATCATAAATGTGAGTAATAATTTCATCTGATTAGATTTTGCTTAATAGAATTAAACAGGTGTGTGAATTTAACACTTTTTTGAAATTATTAATTATTCCTAAGTCTCATTTCACAACCCATAAATCATTATATAACATATATTTACATTTTAATTTTATGCTTATACATTCACCCACTGCATGAAAACATTCCTTTTTACAATTTTGCTTTTTTTACAATGGAATCCATTTGTGCTTGGTCAGTCACAAATTCAACTGCTTAATAACCACCCAAAATCATATCATTATTTAGGTGAGCTAAAAACCTCCTCAACCAGCAAGCAAGACACATTAATATCACAACTAGAATTCTGGTGTATAAAAGACAGCAGCCTCTATAATGGAGAAATGCTTCACATAAAAATCACCAATCCCCCGGAGGTTCTTACCAATTTCTCCAAGGTCCCATTTATTGAAGTTTGGCAATTGGATAGTCAAGCATTTTGGAAGACAAGCGCATCAAAAAAGACGCTTCAATCTGACCTCTTTACTAGGGGAACTAATTTTATTGATCACACCATTCTAGAATATCTATTCCTTCCAGGATTACATTCGCCCATTGATAGTTCCTATCAAACTAATGAGAATGCCGAGAATGTGACTTACGAAAAAAATCAAGGATTTAATAGCGGAGAAATAGAAACGCAAATAATGTTGAATAAAAACTCAGAGCCAGTTTCACTCAACCGCACCTACTCACTTTCCGATTATAGAAACTATTTTGACCTAATAATTACGCAATTTGAAACAGACCCAAGTAAGATCGTACAACACTTCAACATCCTAAGCGCAAGGAATGAATCCACCATTCCATTTCAAATGACTCCGCTTGTCCCAATAGAAAAAATCATTCAAAAGGGAGCGACATCCCCCTCTTTTAAGGGATACAGTTTATCTGGCGAACACTTCACTTTACCTTACGGAAAGGAGGATGACCTTTTGTTAATAGATTTTTGGTTTTTAGGGTGCCCTCCTTGTTCTCGAAGAATACCAACGGTAAGCCGAATGATAAAAACAAAATATCCTAACATTAGATACATAACTATCAATGCCAACGAACAAGGAAATGAAGTTTCGCTAATACCTTGGTCTTTAAAATCTAAACTAGACCCAAGTCAAGTGTACTTTCTAGATGAAGAATTTATTGTTTCTTATTTTGGTATTAAGGGTTATCCTGCTAGCGTTTTTATAAAAAATAACAAAGTCGTTTTTTAAAGTAGAGGGGAAAGCTTAGGGTCTGAAGTAAAGTATTTTAGGTGGTTGAACGCTATTATTGCGAGTTATTACTATCCCTAGCTAACTATTATTTTTTTGTTATGTTTAAATTATTATTAATCCAATTATATAATATCATTATGAGGATTTTCAAAACAACATTACTAGCTCTTGGAACTTTCGTAGTTCTAGCTTTTGCTTCATGCGAAAGAGATCATGTCAAGATGGACACCGATCAAGAATTAAATT
>JBLHRE010000122.1:0-5547 GCA_047625765.1 Flavobacteriales bacterium | reverse complement strand
CAGCATCATCGGTACATTCCATTTCGAACCAGTACGTCCGCTTTAATAGTGACCTTCCTTTCAGGTTATAGGTGTGGTAGGTATCTGGCAGTGGTCTAAGAATTTTCAATTTCGAAATCCCACATTCCTCCTCAACTTCTCTTATAGCCGACTCCTCGATGGTTTCTCCTTCTTCGCGTTTCCCTTTTGGCAAATCCCATTTCCCTAACCTAAAAATTACCAGTAATTCCTTTTTGGCATTGTACACCATCCCACCAGCAGCCTCTATAATTTCAAAATTATGGGCAATCTTATTCCACGCCTCTTCTACCTCTTCACAAACCAAATGAATGGATCTATCTGTAGAATTTTCCAATTCAGATTTCAGATTTAAAAAATCAAATTGAGCATCAAAATTGATGCGTTCGAGACCTCCCAAAATTTCCTTGTCGGAACTCAATAAAATTGGGTTATCGTTGATGAAAACTTTATACATTTGCGCCATGATTACAGATAAAGATCTAGCCAAGAAAACAGCTGAGTTTCTCTTGCAAATTAAGGCAATTAAGTTGCAACCTTCAAACCCATTTACTTGGGCTTCTGGATGGAGTTCTCCAATCTATTGTGATAATAGAATTACATTAAGCTACCCCTCCATTCGCACCTTCTTAAGGGAGAAATTGGCAAATATCATTATCGATAAATACGGTAAGCCTGATGTTATTGCTGGTGTTGCTACAGGCGCTATTGCTGTTGGGGTATTAGTAGCTCAACATTTAGGATTGCCTTTTGTATATGTGCGTCCAGAAGCTAAAAAGCATGGTAGACAAAATCAAATAGAAGGATTCATCGAATCTGGACAATCGGTTGTGGTTGTAGAAGATTTAATTAGTACTGGAGGTAGTAGCTTGAAAGCTGTAGAGGCTTTAAAAGAAGCTGGATACCAAGTTAAAGGTATGGCTGCAATCTTTACATATGGTTTTGATATTGCCGAGCAAAATTTTAACAATGCCAATGTTCAATTAGAAACGCTTAGCGATTATAAGCATCTGTTAGAACAAGCTATCGATACGGGATACATTAGCGAAGAAGACAAAAAGGCTTTAAGCTCTTGGCGTGTTGCTCCTGATAAATGGTCTATTTAAATGCGTAGCTATACTAGCCCGAAAGTTAAAATAAAAGACGCAGAAGCAGTTCTGCGTTTTTTAGCAATGCCTAGTAACTTCAAATCCCTAATGCCCGATTCTGTTCAATCGTTTGAAGCATCGGATAGTGATTTTAAGTTTCAATTGGCGGGCATGCCTGCCATTCACTTAAAAAAAATAAACTCAGAGGCGGGGGTGATTTACGAAAATCAGGGAGGTTCTATTTCTTTTGGTCTAAATTTCCCTATTCAAAACAATGCTATGACATTTGAAGTTAAGGGGAATATCAATGCTATGGTACACCTAATGTTATCGAAACCATTGACCAATCTATTAGCTGCGTTTAGCCAAAAGCTTTTACAACAAGGATTTTAATGTCTGTTGGCTTTAAGGTTCAAGTACATGCTTACTGTACTTCGCTTCTAGAAAATCGTGTTAAAGAACTTCAGTTAGGACTTAAAGACTTACAAGAAGCTGCTAACGATAACACCAAAAGTAGCGCTGGCGACAAATATGAAACAGGCAGAGCAATGGCTCACCTAGAGCAAGAAAAGCAACAGAAAAGCTTAGACAACAACATCCATCTATTACAGCTTTTACAGGGGTTGGATAAACCCAGCAAAAAGATTGTTGCAGGAGCCTTAATTCAAACCAAAAACGCTTGGTTCTACATTTCTGTAAGCCTAGGGAAACTCGAAATCGATGCCCATACCATTTATTGTATTTCTCCCCAATCGCCATTAGCACAAAAAATACTAAATCAAAAAACGGTCAACAGTATAGATTTTAACGGCCAACAGGAACAAATTCTTCAGTTATTATAAATAGCTAACTTCTTGCAAATTATACGTTCTAAGAATTTCATTTCTATCCTCAATTTCCAATTTACCAGAAGCGTCTACCCCTATTAATTTCCCTTCAAAAGAGCCATTTTTGTCTTGGTAATTCTTCCACACATCCTTTCTGTAAAGTTGTTGTAAATACGATGAATCTATTTTATTTGAATCTATTTTAAGTTTCAAATAATTCTTTTCAATCATCCGGCAAATACCATTTAAGGTGGTCTTTAAATCCTGATTTACACCAGAAATTGACTTTATAGACGTTGCATTAATAAGTTCAGGAGAAAACTCCAATTGATTTACATTCAATCCAACACCCACAACAGATTGTTTGATTCCAGACTGATCGATAGCGTTTTCAATTAAGGTGCCAGCTATCTTTTTATCTCCTACATAAATATCATTTGGCCATTTAATACTCACATTATCTAATTGGGTATCCAAATATTCGAAAAGCGACAAAGCCACCATTTTACTAAAAGCAAACTGCTTAGAAATAGAAATAAATTTTGGGTAGAAAATTAAGGAGAATGTAAGATTAAGGTTAGGCATAACTTGCCACACTTTACCATACTGCCCGCGACCTTCTTGTTGATCTTTCGCCCATACCAAGGTCCCCTCGGGCAACCGTTTTAGCTTACTCAAATCCAATAAAAAGTTATTAGTGGACGGTAAACAATCAAACTCTAATAAATTCGTTCCAACAAACAGTGTTTCCATCTATAATAAGGTGTGTTCTTCCTGCAAAAAACGCTATTTTTGGGAGTATTTGAAAATTTAATTGATGAGCTACAACAGACCTATAGATATTGAAAGACTTAAAGAAGTCATTATCACAGGTATAGAAGATAAAAAAGGCGAAGATATTGTCGTTTTGGATTTAAGACAAATTGAGCATTCGGTGACGGATTTTTTCGTGATTTGCCATGCCAACTCCAATACGCAAGTAAATGCTTTAGCCGATTCCGTGGAAGATACGGTAAGAAAGACCTTAAATGATAAACCATGGCATACAGAAGGTCATGGCAACTCTGAATGGATCCTTTTGGACTACGTTAACGTAGTTGTACATATCTTTCAAACAGAAATGCGCGAAACATATGATCTAGAGAGCCTTTGGGGCGATGCTCTTATTCATCAAATCACTTCGAAATAATTAATATTTAGACTACCAACTATGGTTGAAAAAGATGAATCCAACCAATTCAAAAAAATCAAAAATCAATTGAACCCTAAGTCGGGCAAAGGAAATAAAGATAATAACCCTAAAAAGAAATTCAATATTTATTGGGTTTACGGGCTAATTCTTATTGGATTTATTGGCTTACAAATGTACAGCGGTTATAACACCAATATACGCCCTACCAATTGGCAAGAGTTCCAAAGTGAATTCTTGAGTGAAGGTGAGGTTCAAAAAATTGTTGTTGTAAATAAAGAAAAAGCCAATATCTACATTACAAAAGATGCTTTATCCAAAGAGAAACATAATCTGGTTAACAAAAGAGCAATAGGCGGTGGTAACAATCCAGGGCCTCATTACACTTTTAATATTGGTGATGTTCAGAGTTTCGAGAATAAATTACTCGAGGCACAAAAAAATGCCAATATGGCCGACAGAATTCCTGTTGAATACAGAACTCAAAAGGATTTCTTTGGCGAAATAATGAGCTGGATTTTCCCACTATTAATCATGGTGGTTATCTGGATTTTCATCATGAAAAGAATGAATGGTGGAGCAGGTGGCGGAGCAGGAGGACAGATTTTTAATATTGGAAAATCTAAGGCTACTCTTTTTGACAAAAACACTTCTGTAAATGTAACCTTTAAGGATATTGCAGGATTAGAAGGTGCCAAAGATGAAATTCAGGAAATTGTAAGCTTTTTAAAATACCCAGATAAGTACACAGTCTTGGGAGGTAAAATACCTAGAGGCGCTATTTTGGTAGGACCTCCAGGAACAGGAAAAACACTCTTGGCAAAAGCCGTAGCCGGTGAAGCACAGGTACCGTTCTTCTCTCTTTCGGGATCTGATTTTGTAGAAATGTTTGTAGGTGTTGGTGCATCTAGAGTACGAGACCTTTTCAAGCAAGCCAAAGAAAAATCTCCTTCTATTATCTTTATAGATGAGATTGATGCTATTGGTAGAGCTAGAGGAAAAAACTCTATGACTGGTGGTAATGACGAACGTGAGAATACCTTAAACCAATTGCTAACAGAAATGGATGGTTTTGGTACAGGAAGTAATGTTATAGTTATTGCCGCTACCAACCGTGCTGATGTGTTAGACAAAGCCCTAGTTCGTGCTGGTCGTTTCGACAGACAGATATATGTTGATCTTCCTGATTTGACCGAACGTAAACAAATTTTCAAAGTTCACTTGCGTCCTATTAAGGTTGACGATAGTATGGACATTGGCTTTTTAGCAAAACAAACTCCAGGTTTTTCTGGTGCAGACATTGCTAATGTTTGTAACGAATCTGCCCTAATTGCAGCCCGTAAGGATAAAAAATCGGTAACCAAACAAGATTTCTTAGATGCAGTAGACCGTATAATTGGTGGTTTAGAGAAGAAAAACAAGATCATTACCAAGGAAGAAAAGCAAGTAATAGCTTTTCATGAAGCTGGACATGCTACTGTAAGCTGGTTGGTAGAACATGCTGCTCCCTTGGTTAAAGTAACGATTGTTCCTAGAGGTAAATCTTTGGGTGCTGCTTGGTATTTGCCAGACGAAAGGCAAATTACTACCACCGAACAAATGCTAGATGAAATGTGTGCTGCTTTAGGAGGTAGAGCCGCAGAGGAAGTAATTTTCGGTAAAATATCTACAGGTGCACTTAGCGACCTTGAAAAAGTAACCAAGCAAGCACATGCGATGGTTACCATATATGGCTTGAATAAAAAGATAGGAAACAGATCTTATTACGATTCTTCTGGTCAATCTGAATATGGCTTTAACAAGCCTTATAGTGAGGATACTGCTAGAGTTATAGATGAAGAGGTTAGTACTATTATTGAAACTTCTTATACCAGGGCGAAAAACATATTGGAATCACACAAAGATCTTTTGAGCAAACTCGCAAAACAATTACTTGAAAAAGAAGTAATTTTTAAAGAAGACCTTGAAAATATTTTTGGTAAGCGTCAATGGAAAAATTCTGAAGAAAGAGAAATCATTGAAAAGAAAATTGCCGAGCAACATAAAAATGATGAGCCTAAAGTTGAAGAAATTTCCTCTGACGTAAAAGAAGAAGAATCGGAAACTGATGCAACATCTGCTGATGCAACAGAAGAGGATTCTGAGGTAACAGAAACAAAAAAAGATTCTGAAGCAACAGAAACAAAAAAGGATTCTAAAGTAACAGAAACAAAAGAGGATTCTGAAGTAACCGAAACAGAAGAAAAATCTTAAGTTAACTCATTGATGGAAGAGCATAAAGGCATTTTTCAACGTATTAAATCAGCACTTTTGGGTGCAGAGATGGAAGCGCCTACTCCAAAAATCTCTAAAAGCTCTAATGCACCAGAAGTAGATGTTCGCTTTGCAGAGAACTTTACCGACTCTGGAGGATATTTTGTGTTTT
>JBLHRE010000121.1:0-5651 GCA_047625765.1 Flavobacteriales bacterium | reverse complement strand
AAAGGAGAGTGAAAAGCACCACCTACAGGAAGTTTTAAAGCACGTCTAGCTCCTGCTTCTGTCAATGCAGCGCAAGCGGCATCGATAGCCTCAATTTCACCAGAAATAACTAATTGTCCTGGGCAGTTGTAGTTTGCTGCCACAACAATACCAGCTGTTTCTTTACAGATGTTTTCTACTACTTCATCTTCTAGGCCAAGTACCGCAGCCATGGTAGATTCTTGAGCTTCACATGCTTTTTGCATAGCCAATGCTCTAGCATAAACCAAGCGCAAACCATCCTCAAAAGTCAGGGTATTGTTTGCTACTAAAGCAGATAGCTCTCCTAAACTATGCCCTGCTACCATTTCTGGTTTAAACTCATCGCCCAATACTTTTGCAAGAATTACAGAATGTAAAAATATGGCAGGTTGTGTCACCTTAGTTTGCTTCAATGCTTCATCTGTTCCTGCGAACATGATATCGGTAATGTTGTAACCTAAAATTCCGTTTGCCTGATCAAATAAAGCTTTAGCAACAGGTGAATTGTCATATAGGTCTTTCCCCATTCCAACAAACTGGGCTCCTTGCCCTGGAAATACATAGGCTTTCATTAATATCGGTTTTTAATGAGTTCCATGAATTCCATTCGGGTTTTTTTGTCTTCTAAAAATGCTCCTGAAAAAGCAGAAGTGGTAGTGCTAGAGTTTTGCTTTTCGACACCACGCATTTGCATACACATATGCCGAGCTTCTATCACAACGGCTACACCAGCTGGAAGAAGTGTGTCTTGTATACAATCACGAATTTGATTGGTCAATCGCTCTTGAACTTGCAAGCGTCTAGCGAAAACATCCACTATACGTGGGATTTTACTTAATCCTACAATCTGCCCTTGAGGGATGTATGCAATATGTGCTTTCCCAAAGAATGGCAACATATGGTGTTCGCACATCGAATAAACTTCAATGTCTTTTACAATCACCATTTGGTTGTAGTCCTCAGCAAACATAGCGCCTTTTAAGATTTCCTCGGCATCCAAATCGTAACCTTGGGTTAAAAATTGCAATGCTTTAGCAACACGTTCTGGAGTTTTTTCTAAGCCTTCACGATTTGGATCTTCACCCAATCGGCTTAAAATGTCTGAATAATGTTCAGAGATTTTTTGCGTGTTTTCCTCATCGTAATGATTGACACGTTCGTATCCTTTAGACATAGATTTATTTTGATCGGATTAAGCTCCGAAGTATTCAACAAAATTGTTTTCAGTCTCGCTTAATTTGATAGAATGCATTTCACACCCTTCAGCTTGAACATCAGCCTTAAGTTCATTCCAAATTGCGACAGCAATAATTTCTGTAGAAGCCATTTTGCCTTTCATAAAATCTACATCCAAATTTACATTGCGGTGGTCCAGCTTATCAATAACTTTCGTTTTAATAATATCGCTCAACATTTTCAGGTCGACTACATAACCTGTTTCCTCTCTAGGTTCACCTTTAACCGTTACCCACAATTCGTAATTATGACCATGCCAATTGGGGTTGGAACATCCGCCAAATACCGCACTGTTTTTCTCATCACTCCATTCTTCGCGAAACAATTTATGTGCTGCAGAAAATCGTTCTCTTCGTGTTATATGTACTATTGCCATTTTAGCTATTGCTTAATAAGTAGTAAAGATAACCATCTTTTTCATGAATCTTTTTTTAAAGTTATATTTGTTATCTGTGTACAGCAATTACCAAAATAGTAAAGAACCCTAAATAGAATCATCGTTTATGAAAGTGCTGATTGTAGCTGCTACTGAGTCTGAAATTACACCTTTACTAGAAGGTTTTCGTTTTCAATGGAATATAAATAAGAGATTGCGTAAATACCTGTACAAATCTACCCATGTAGATGTGTTAATTACTGGTGCAGGTATGGTTTCAACTTCGTATTGGATGGGTAAAACACTTTCGGATAACCGATATAATTATGCGTTTAATTTCGGGATCTGCGGTAGCTTTTATCGTGATTTGGAATTGGGTCAATTGGTGAATGTGTCCAATGATAGTTTTTCTGAGTTGGGTGCAGAGAGCGGAGATGAATTTTTAGATGCTTTATCCATCGATCTTGAAGTGGGTGCTCCTTTGGATCAAGGCGAGTTGGTAAGCGACATAAAATGGAATAGAGGGATTATCGATGAGTTGCCAAAAGTGAAAGGTATTACCGTAAATACGGTGCATGGTTCTGATGAAAGTATTGCGCGTATTGTAAAACGTGTTAATCCTACTGTAGAAAGTATGGAAGGTGCTGCGTTTATGTATGGTTGTATTTCTGCTGAATTGGATTTTCTGCAAATTCGAGCCATCTCTAATTATGTAGAGCGTAGAGATAAAAGTGGTTGGAACATTCCTTTGGCCATAGAAAATTTAAATAAAATAGCTTTAAAGCTAGTGGACTCCTTATAGCATGAAACTTAAACTAGGTTTTTCACCTTGTCCCAACGATACTTTTATTTTCGATGCCATGGTGCATGGGAAAATTGATACCGAAGGCTTGGATTTTGAAGTAGTGATGGAAGATGTTGAAGCGCTGAACCAGATGGTTTTTGCAGACGCCTTGGATATTGCTAAATTAAGTTATCATGCTTATTTACATGCTATTTCCAATTGGCAAATGTTACGTTCTGGATCTGCATTAGGGGAAGGTGTAGGGCCTTTATTGATTTCTAAAAAGCCTATGAAGTTGGCGGATGTGCAACAACAAGCAATTGCCATTCCGGGAAAGTTTACTACGGCAAACTTTTTGTTAAAATCGGCCTTTGGCCGTGATTTGAATACCAAGCCGTATTTGTTTTCGGATATAGAAAAAGCGATTTTGGATGGCACTGTTGGCTTGGGTGTGATCATACATGAAAATAGATTCACCTACCAAGAACGTGGTTTGCATTTGGTTGCGGACTTAGGAACGCTTTGGGAGGAAAAAGAGAAATTGCCAATTCCTTTGGGAGGTATTGCAGTTTCTAGAAAGTTGGATCAGGAAACGCGAAACAAAGTGCAGCGAGTATTGTATAGCAGCATTGCATATGCCTTCCAAAATCCTACATCGAGCCATGCCTTTGTTGCTGAAAATGCACAAGAAATGGAGCCTGAAGTAATGCAGCAACACATTGCATTATACGTCAACCATTATACCCAAGAGATTGACGAGAAGGGTAAGTTGGCAGTAGCCAGGATGAAAGAGAAAGGGCAAGAGTGGGGAATGGAAATCCCAAATAACAAATCAATTTTTATAGGATGATAGTAGTTACAGGAGCAGCAGGATTTATCGCAAGTTGTTTGATTTCACATTTGAACAAAACGGGCTTGACGCAAATTGTGGCTGTCGATGATTTCAGTAGGGAAGATAAATTGCCAAACTTAGAAGGCAAATCGATCAAACATAAAATAGAGCGATCAGAATTTATTACTTGGTTTCGTGTAAATGCAGCACATATTGATTTTGTCTATCATATTGGAGCTAGAACAGATACTACAGAATTTGACGAAGAATTATTAAACGAATTGAACTTGGATTATACCAAAGATGTTTGGAAGATTTGTACACAATATCAAATTCCTTTGGTCTATGCTTCCTCCGCAGCAACATACGGTTTAGGGGAGTTAGGTTATGATGATAACCATGATGTGATTCCACAATTACAACCTTTAAATCCTTATGGAAGATCTAAGAATGATTTTGACATTTGGGCATTGCAACAAAAAGACAAGCCACCGTATTGGGTTGGCTTGAAATTTTTCAATGTGTATGGTCCTAACGAATACCATAAAGGCCGTATGGCTTCTGTGGTGTTACACACGTTTAGACAAGTTGGGGATACTTCAAAAATGAAGTTATTCAGGTCACACAATCCAAAGTATAAAGACGGACTGCAATTGCGTGATTTCGTGTATGTAAAGGATGTGATTTCTGTATTGAACTGGCTGAAAGAAAACAAGAAGAATGAAAATTCGGGGATCTACAATCTAGGTTCAGGGCAAGCAAGAGCGTTTTTAGATTTGGCGAAAGCAACTTTCAAGGCAATGGACCAGCCAGAAGATATCAGCTTTGTAGATACTCCCGCAGACATTAGAGACAAGTACCAGTATTTTACAGAAGCCAATATGAAAAAAATGATTTCTATTGGTTACGATATTCCCTTCCATACTTTGGAAGAAGGTGTTTCAGATTATGTTTCTAATTATTTGATTGGCGGGAAGTATTATTAGGTTTAAATAATTTCACCCCTACGGGGTTTTATTCTTTGATTTTAAGAATAATTGCAATTCTATAAAAAAGATCCTTGGGGTCATTGAGAATTTATTTACCCAGTTGAACACTTCTATAATCATAATTCAAGCCTTCTTAATTCGGATCATACCTAATTAAAATTCTAAAATCATTTAATCATCGCTTGATTTTGGTGTAATATTGGTGTAATTTTACATCAATAAATAATATTATGTCAAGACAAAGTATATCATTTACAAAGCCAAATGATGAATGGTTGAAGAGCCAAATCGAAAGCAATGAGTATTCTAGTAAGAGTGAATTGGTTAACGATTTGATCAGACAAGCGAGAAAGCAGCAATCTCAAATTGATTGGGTGCAAGCGAAATTAGCCAAAGCAGAAGAAAATGGATTTTCGACTTACAGCAAATCCGAAATCCTAGCGCAATCTAAGTCGATGCTCAATGGCAAATTATAAGTTAAGTAATGAAGCCAAGAATGATCTAATAAGAATTCACCATTTCGGAGTTGAAAGATTCGGTATGATTCAGGCTGATAAATATTTCGAGTCCTTTTTCGAATACTTTGAAATCATTTCCCAAAGACCTTTTTCGTTTGAAGCTGTTGATTTTATCAGAACAGGATATAGACGCTGTATTTGTGGATCGGATAGTATTTATTACAGAATAAATGATGGAAGGGTCGAAATAATGGCAATTATCAGCAGGCAATATTTTAAATAAATCACTTAGATATTCCCATTAGTACTTGTAAAATCTAGGACCTGTAAAGTCTGCCATTCTACCGACTGGTCCACTGACGGATCAATCCTTCTATAATCTGACTTCATCTATTTCCATGGTGTTCAGCAGACCCTGAAACAAGTTCAGGGTGACAAACGATAGTCTTTAGGGATATGTGTGAGAAATCTAAAATCAAAATTCAAGCCTTCTTAATTCGGATTTCATTTCGGATCATGCCTTCTAAAATCTGACTTCATCTTTCCCTCTTTGCATCCAATAGACCCTGAAACATTTCAGCGTGACAGACGAAAGTGTTTTGTGGTAGGAGTGAAAAATCTAAAATTAAAATTCATAAATCAGAACTCTAAAATCACAGCCTTATTCCACCAAAGTCCCCATCATTGCCAAAACAGCAAACTCTGCATTTTTGGCATCGTAGGTTGCTTTGCTTAAAGCTTGTTTAGCATTCAATAAATTGACCTGCGCTTGTCTAAAAGCAACAGAAGTAATCTGTCCATTTTTATAGGACTCTTCGCTACGTGTGAAATTGTCTTTAGCCGTTGCTACATTATCTGCTTGCGCTTTTAATACAAACAGCAGGTTTTGGTGGGAGCTGTATGCATTCAATGTTTGCGACTTGATATTTTCTCTTAAGCTCTGTTGTTGAATCTT
>JBLHRE010000120.1:0-5723 GCA_047625765.1 Flavobacteriales bacterium | reverse complement strand
TAGGTGCAGTTGCATGGCCGCAAAGATAATTGAATTGACTTTGCTAGTTTGGAATAATTGATATGATTTTCTCTAGGTTGCCTGCCAAGTTCAACTTCTATTTTTCGCAAATAACACAGGAAGAATTGCGAGCAACTTTTTCATGCTTGTAAGAACGGGTGTCAAAATCAAACGATATATATGCCTTTAATATTTTATTGTGGATTAAAAACTCCGATGCAAACTAAACTGCAATTGGTTTTTAGCCCAAGCACTTGTGGTTTGGTTCATCATGCCAAATTGTACATTCAAGCCTTTTTGGATGATATAGCCAAAGCCATAATAAAATCGGTTTCTATCGAATATTTCAACAGTTTGATTGTTTCCAATATCCTTCTGACCATTTATAAATAACTCATTGTATAGCGCTAAGTATACCGTTTTAGCATTCATTTCAGCAGATGACAATGGTACGTTTACAAATAGATTGTAACGATAGCGTGTCCGTAAATTCTGGTTATCGGCAAAACGTTGTTCGTAACGAAAACGATGTTTTAGGAAAAAACGATTTCCAAAAGTGCTAGGAAATAGCGCCTCTTGGTAAATTCTATTTTCAGATGAGTTTCTTGTTGACTCTCCAAAGGTACCAGTAGTAATGTTTCCGTAACCTAAAGTGAATTTGATATCAGCATTTTCAGGTGAAAAAGTGATTCCAGATCGAATCAGTAATTGTTCTAAATCACCAATTACATTCCAGTTTCTATACTGTATGTCTCCTTGTAGTCCCCAAGGAGAATCATCAATAGATTTGTTAAAAAAGTACATGTACCAAGCGCCAACTTCGTTTTCATCTATTTGAGCTTTGCAGTCTTTCGCAGTCCAAGTAATTCCTGCCAATAAGAAGATGAGAACTTTTATTTTCATTTGATGTATGCCTTTATGTTGATTATTTACTGGCGTAAAGTTCCACTTCCTTTTTGGTGATGGTATCCCCACACAAAATAGTCAGTCGTTCTACCACATTTCTCAACTCACGAATGTTCCCTGACCAGTTGTAGTTTTGTAAAGCACTAAGAGCTGTTTTGTCGAATGATTTTTTGGGAGTGCCTTGTTCTTGTGCCAACTGTGTTAAGAAGTAATCTGCCAATTCTGGAATATCCTCTTTCCTGTCATTTAAGGTAGGAACTTCAATCAGTATAACTCCCAAGCGGTGGTATAAATCTTCTCTAAATCTACCTTCGGTAATTTCTTTTCTAAGATCTTTATTGGTTGCAGCCAAAACACGAACATCTACTTTTAGTTCTTTATCTCCTCCTACACGGGTAATTTTACCCTCCTGCAGTGCACGTAAAACTTTGGCTTGTGCTGCTAAGCTCATGTCACCAATTTCATCTAAGAACAAGGTGCCACCAGAAGCCAATTCGAACTGACCCTTACGCTGTTTTACTGCGGAGGTGAAAGACCCTTTCTCATGTCCAAATAATTCACTTTCTATAAGTTCAGAAGGGATTGCAGCACAGTTTACTTCAATCAATGGAGCTTTGCCTCTAGGGCTTTTTTCATGTAACCAATGTGCAACCAATTCTTTCCCCGTTCCGTTTGGGCCTGTAATAAGTACACGAGCATCTGTAGGTGCAACACGTTCAATCATGTCCTTAATATGTCCAATGGCATCTGAAGAGCCAATCATTTCATATTTCTTATTAACCTTCTTTTTAAGAACTTTATTAACAACTTGCAGTTGGTTTCTATCTAATCCGTTGCGAACGGTATTCAATAAACGGTTTAAATCTGGTGGTTTAGAGATATAGTCGAAAGCACCTTTTTTAATGCAGTCAACCGCAGTATCCAAATCACCGTGCCCCGAAATCATCACCATACAGGTTTCTGGTTTTTGAGGTAACAATTGTTCCAATACCTCAATTCCATCTAACAAAGGCATTTTGATATCACATAGAACCAAATCATAGTCTTCTTTCAATGCAGCTGCAAGACCAAGTTTCCCATTTTCAGCAACATCAACTTGAGCGTCTTTGTTTTCGTCTTTTATAATGTTATGCAAAACATTACGAATGCTTTGCTCGTCTTCTATAATGAGGATTTTAGCCATTTATGGTCGTGTTTTTTTAAACGTTCCAACACACCTTCTTTAAGAGCAAAGGCACTTTGAGTTAAATTTTTAAGCTGTAGTTTTTGCATTACATAATTGGTCATAATAGAGGCAATAACAATCATATCTACCCGCATGGGAATTAAACCTTTTAGTTGCAAGCGTTCTTCTCTACTGCTAGCAATAAGCTTCTGATGCACTTTCTGGAATGATGGGATGTCGATAGGGTTGTAAAATGACCCGTCTAAACTTTCAGAATTTGCCACATGTACTAATATCATTTCAGCAAACGAATCAAAGGACCCCGAAGAACCGATCAATCCAGTGGGAGGATGTGTTTTGGACTGTTGCCAAAGTGAAGTCAATTCCTTGTCTAGAAATGCTTCAATTTCTGAAATTTCAGTAGCGTTAATTGGGTCGGATGGAGAAAATTGCTCGATCAATCTTGCTACACCTAAATCGAAACTCTGTTTCCAAATTGCATTATCTCCATCACACAAAATAAACTCTGTGCTACCACCTCCAATATCCATTATAATCTGAATGCCCTCTATTTTTTGTGTAGCATTTTGCACCCCTTGAAATATCAGTCCAGCCTCTTCGTCTCCGCTAACAACATTAATAAAAATGCCAGTTTCGCTCCAGGCTCTTAGAATAAATTCATTCTTATTTTTAGCTCCTCGTATGGCAGAGGTTGCCAATGCGTAAAGTGTTTTTACTTTATGGTCTTTTAGGGATTGAGAGTATTGTTTCAAAGCTTCAATTGCTCTATCCATAGGGATGGGTAAAAGAAGGTTTTTAGTAATCCCTCCTTCACCAATTTTCACGGAAATTTTATCCTTGTGTATATATCTAGCCTCTTCATGTCCCCTTAGCTCTGCAACTAAAAGATTGAAGGTGTTCGTGCCTAAATCTATTACCCCTATTTTGCTCATAGACTATGCTTTATAGCGCATCCACTTTATTAGTTCGCCCCAGCTTACTTTCTTGCCATACATTAAAATTCCTACGCGGTAGATTCTTGAAGCAAGCCAAGTGGTACCTAAGAAACCGGCAATTAATAATATCATAGATAATACCAGCTCCCAAGTAGGAACCCCGAAGGGAATTCTTACCATCATTACAATTGGAGAAGTTAATGGTATTAATGAGAACCAAAAAGCAATGGGTCCATCTGGATTTTCGGCCACCTTGGTTCCTATTACAAAAGATAAAATTAAGGGAACTGTAACAGGCATCATAAATTGCTGCGAGTCCGATTCGTTATCTACCGCAGATCCAATTGCAGCGAACAGGGAAGAGTATAATAGGTATCCTCCCAAAAAGAAGAAAATAAAACAACCAATTACCAAGGGGAAATTAATTGTTGCAAGTGCTTCCATAAAGGCTGCGATATCAGCATTGCCACCATAGGCAGCAACCTCTGCACCTGTGCCTATTGCACTAGGGTCGAATTCTGCGGGAATTATTGTTGCCTGAGCAACAGAAATAATAACGAAAGTTAGGATTATCCAAAGAAGAAACTGAGTCAAACCGGTTGCAGCTACGCCAATAATTTTACCCAACATCAACTGGAAAGGCTTTACAGAAGAAATTATAACTTCTACAATTCTGCTAGATTTTTCTTCGATTACTCCACGCATTACCATTGAGCCATAAATAAAAATGAAGATGTAAATCAATCCTCCAGAAGCAAATCCAAGAACGGTATTTAATTTCGATGATGATTTTTGATCGCCCGAATCTGAAATAACCAAAGTGCTGATACTAATAGTCGTTTTTGCACCTTCTATGGCTTTTGGGTCTATGCCCAGTTCGCGCAATTTTAGTTTTTCTAAATGCTTTTCCATCGAGCGTTCTAAATATGCTTTGTGGCCAAGGCTTAAAGAGTTCTCAGAATAATATTCAATGGCACTTTCTGTAAAGGTAAGGTCTGCAACTTCAGAAGTAGGAATGTATAAAACCCCATCTGCAGCTTGCGCTTTATAATTTGCCTTAGCGTCTTCTAAAGAAGTGGGAGGTATAAAGCTAAATTGCATTCCTTGTTTCGATTTTATCGCATCTAAAAACAAACCAGTATTATCAACAATTAAGATGCGCTTATTATCTTCCTCAACCTCATTTAAAAGTATAGGCACCACAAAAAGAGCAGATATCAAGATTGGCCCTAAAAGGGTCATTAATAAGAATGATTTTTTTCGAACACGAGAAAGATACTCCCTTGCAATGATCAATTTAATAGTGTTCATCTTAATTTGATTTTTGATTCACGGCCTGAATGAAAATATCGTTGACACTTGGAATTTTTTCTTGGAAAGAATGGACTTCTAAATGTGGCAATAGCTTCTGCAAAATGTCATTAGGGTTTGTGCCTTCTGGTGCTTGTATAACCGCTTGGTTATTGTGGTTAGACTTTATTTCGTAATGTCCGTTAAGAATTGTTTCCAGTGGTTGTACCGGATTTACATACGTCAACTCGTAAGCAAAAGTTCGATAGCGCTCTTTAATATCAGAAAGCTTTCCTTCTAGAATTTTTTCTGATTGATTGATCAAAGCAATGTGATCGCACAATTCTTCAACCGATTCCATTCTATGGGTAGAGAAAATAATGGTACTCCCTTTTTTACTCAATTCAAGTATTTCATTTTTTATCAAATTGGCATTGATAGGGTCGAAGCCACTAAAGGGTTCATCAAAAATCAATAGTTCAGGTTCGTGCAATACCGTTACAATAAATTGCACTTTTTGCGCCATACCTTTAGAAAGCTCTTCTACTTTCTTGTTCCACCAGGCCGTAATTTCAAACTTCTCGAACCAATATTTCAGTTTGTCTTTCGCTTCTTGTTTGGTCAAACCTTTCAGGCGAGCAAGGTACATGGCCTGTTCGCCAACAGTCATTTTTTTGTACAAACCGCGCTCTTCTGGTAAGTAGCCAATTCTTGCAATATGTTTAGGGCTCAAAGGTTCGCCATTAAACAAAATGGTACCGGTGTCTGGCCCTGTAATTTGATTGAGGATACGTATGAACGAAGTTTTTCCAGCGCCATTAGGACCCAATAGCCCGTAAATACTGCCTTTAGGAATTGTAATGTTGATATTGGAAAGGGCTTGATGCCCTGCGTATGTTTTCGATATATTTTCTGCCTTTAGCAATGCCTCCATAGGTTTGTGTATGTCTAAATATTGATGCCTAAATGTAGCGGAAATAGGAGGGATGGACAAAGAGATATGCCGCTATTTATCTTTTTTTTGAGCAAAAAAAAAGTCTTGATTGCTCAAGACTTTAATGTTATTCAATTAATTGACCTCTTATTTAGAAAAGAAAATTTTCTCTTCATATACTGTTGTATTACCTCCGCTGGTATCTGTATCGGAAAAAGATAATTCCATTATGCTGGATGTTAATTTAACGATGTTTACTAGAGCATCTTCGTCTGCATCTATCGTGATGTTGTTTCCGGAAACATCAAACGAACTTGTATCAAGGTTACCTTCAAAATTGACATATAAATTTCCATCAGCATTAAATATGAATGAAGAATTTTCTAGAGCAGTCCCTTCTTCATCTTCTAATGTCCCATTTACAGTTTCGCTAGAATAAACGGAATCGACATCCCAAGTTCCTAGAATAAGG
>JBLHRE010000119.1:0-5753 GCA_047625765.1 Flavobacteriales bacterium | reverse complement strand
ACAGTTGCGCATTTTCAAAAGCCTTACGCTCTAATTTATTACGCAAATCGGCCATTAACTCATTGGCCTTTTCCAGGTATTCGCTCTCTGGAAATTGATTTGCAAACAATTGCAATTCGTCAATAGCCTTATAAGTACTCGATTGATCTAGGCTGTAACCCGGAGAATCGTTGTAATAACAGTAAGCTGTTAAAAACGATGCATACTCTTTACGTTCATTTTTAGGATACGTCCTTACAAAGTTTTTGAAATGGTATGCTGCAAGAATAAAACTTGCTTGTCCGTACAAACTATATGCATACTTAAAATAAACTTCAGCAGACTTAGCTGTTCCTCTCCATACCGAAGCAAGTTCCTCAAATAAAGGTTGTGCTCTAGCAAAATCTTTATTTTCGAAATACTCCGAAGCCTTTTCAAATTTATAGTCGGTATCCGAGCTTTTTAATACCTTTTGGTATTCACTGCAAGAACTGGCGAAAAGCACCAATACCAAAAACAAAAATATATTCTTCATAGCTTGTTTCAACATCCTGCAAAAATAGTTTATTTTAGTTCAATAATAAAAGGGAAAACAAGAGTCTAATAAGTGTTTGCGTGCTATTTGCAAAAGATTACTTTTGTACTAGCTAAAACAACGTATGTTTTTATGGATTTATTTGAGAAATTAAAAGAGAATAGAGGCCCATTGGGTCAGCACGCTAAAGACGCACACGGTTATTTCACCTACCCGAAACTGGAAGGTGAGATATCTAACCGCATGATATTCAGAGGCAAAGAAGTGTTGGGGTGGAGCATTAACAACTACATTGGACTAGCAAATCATCCGGAAGTAAGAGAGGTTGATGCAAAGGCAGCTAAGGATTGGGGTATGGGATATCCTATGGGATCTCGTATGATGTCTGGTAATACAAACCAGCACGAACAGTTAGAAAGTGAACTTTCTGACTTTATGCAAAAAGAAGATACCATCCTTTTAAACTTCGGTTACCAAGGAATGTCGTCTGCAATTGATGCTTTAGTTGATAGAAACGATGTAATCGTTTACGATGCCGAAAGTCATGCATGTATTATTGATGGTGTTCGTTTACACCAAGGAAAACGCTTTGTTTTCCCGCACAATGACTTGGAAAGCCTTGAAAAGCAATTGGAACGTGCTACTAAATTGACTACCAAAACCGGTGGCGCAATTATGGTAATCACCGAAGGTGTTTTTGGAATGTCTGGTGATTTAGGTCGTTGTGCTGAAATTGTTGCATTGAAATCTAAATTCGATTTCCGTTTGTTTGTTGATGACGCACATGGATTTGGTGTATTAGGAGAAACAGGGGTTGGAACGGGTGAATACCAAAACTGTCAAGACGGTATTGATATTTATTTTGGAACTTTTGCTAAGTCAATGGCTAGTATTGGGGCGTTTATATGTTCAAACGAAAATATTATTGAATACTTAAGGTATAATATGCGTTCGCAAATTTTCGCAAAAAGTTTGCCTATGCCTTTGGTTATTGGTGCATTAAAAAGATTGGAATTGTTGCGTAATAATCCTGAAT
The DNA here is from genome assembly GCA_047625765.1 of Flavobacteriales bacterium. Taxonomy (GTDB): domain Bacteria; phylum Bacteroidota; class Bacteroidia; order Flavobacteriales; family JBLHRE01; genus JBLHRE01. The sequence goes on along the minus strand of JBLHRE010000119.1, from coordinate 4,203 downwards.
TGCGTGAGCGTTTATGGGATGTTGCAAACAATTTGCAACAAGGTCTTACTGCCGCTGGTTTTAATATTGGCAAAACACAATCACCTGTAACTCCAGTATTCCTTTCGGGAGGTGTTGGAGAGGCAACTAACTTAACATTAGACTTAAGAGAAAACTTTTCTCTTTTCTGTTCTATCGTAACTTATCCAGTTGTTCCTAAAGGTGTTATTATGTTGCGATTAATTCCAACTGCTATGCACAACTTAGAAGATGTTAGATACACTATCGAATGTTTTACTAAAGTTAAGGAGCGATTAGAAAAAGGAGAATACGTTTCTGATAAAATTGCGGTTCACTAAATATTATTAAAGCCTCGCATTTAGCGAGGCTTTTTTCTACCTATTACTCTATTATGAAAAAATACGATCTCTGTGTTATTGGAGGTGGCCCAGCTGGATACGCTGCGGCTATGCGTGCTTTGGATTTCAATAAGAAAGTTTTACTTATCGAAAAAGATAAACTTGGAGGAGCCGGAATTTATAACGGTGCTCTTTCTTCAAAAACACTTTGGGAAATTTCGAATAGGGTTGTAAAAATTAACGAAACCAAAGATGCTAGCGATTCAGCCTATGAAATTTCATGGGAGAAAGTTACCAAGATGGTAGATAAATCGGTAGCATACCGTCACGACCAATATTATAATCAAGCACAGTTTTTAAAAGCTGAGGCCAAAAATGGCAGATTGCTTGATCTTAAATATGGCTTCGGTAGTTTAGAAACTACCAATTCTGTAAAAATCGTTTGTAATGATGGTACAGAAGAAATAATAGAAACCAAGTATATTATTATTGCCACTGGTTCTAAACCAAGAAAACTACCCAATATCAAGGTAGACGAAGAAATGATTTTGACTAGTGATGGCATCCAAAATCTGAAGGAATACCCAAAAAAGATGGTTATTCTAGGAGCAGGTGTTATTGGTTGTGAATTTGCTACCATCTTCTCTAACTTAGGCAAAACAAAGGTATTTATCATTGATCGTGCAAACCGCGTATTGCCATTCGAAGACCCCGATATATCGAGAGTTGTAAGTGAAAACCTACAAGAAAAAGGTGTGGTTGTACACAACGAAGCCAAATTCGAACGCATGGAAGTTCGTGATGGAAAGGTCGAATATGAAATATCCTATCCTCAAGGAATGAGTCAGGTTATTCGTGTAGACAAAGCTTTACTATCTGTTGGTCGTATTCCAAATACCGAAGGTTTAGGATTGGAAAAAATTGGTATTAAGATTTCTGAAAAAAGCAGACATGTAGAAGATGATGATACCAGAACAAGTGTCAAGAACATTTTTGTTGTTGGCGATGCTTCTGGACATATATCTCTAGTTAATGTTGGAGAGATTGAAGCAAGACATGCTGTAGAGAAAATGTTTTCCGAAAAGGCCTCTAAAGTATCCTACGATAACATTTGTACCATTATGTTCTTAAACCCAGAAGTTGCGGCTGTGGGAATGAACGAGCAAAACTGTATTGATAAGAACATTCCTATTAAAGTTGTAAAATTGGATTATAGCCACATTGCTAGGGCTATAGCAATGGGCAATACCAAAGGATTTTTCAAAATTATTGTAAGTAACGATGATAAAATGAAAATTTTAGGAATGCGTGCTGTAGGAGAACATGCCTCGAGCGCAATACAAGCGGTAGGTTTATTGATTAAAATGAACAAAGGTGTTAAGGAGTTGGCAGAACTGGTTCACCCTCACCCTTCTATTATCGAAGGTGTACAGGAGTGTGTGCGTGTGCTAATGAACAAACCCATTTTCAAAGCCTTTAGCGATGATTCATCAATCGAGTATTACACACTAATTGATGGTGTAAAGAAAGATGTGCATTTCGAAATGAAGGATTAGTCAAGTATAATATTCACAGGGTGTGGTCCATCTTCTGTGAGAACACATCGTATTACACCTTTAACTTTAATAGGCTTTACAATAATTCTTCCATGTTTTTTACATCGCCATTTAGGAACCTCCTTTAACTTGAGCGGGTTTGTTTCAATTTTATATCTCTCAATATATTCTTTACTGCGGCATTGATAACAATCAGGTTTAAATAGTGTCCTTGAAAAATCATTTCTATTCCCCGACTCTTCTAAAGGTATCTTAAAGTAAATGAATGAAATGGAGTAAGGATTGACAATAATCCCACTTTTTTAAAATTCACCGTTAACAGAAAAGTAGTACCAGCCTGCTGTAACTTCAAATTGAATTTTGGACGATTCTATGGTATTGGTGTCTCTTGCAATTTCTTTTAAATCCTCATTATAAAGAACTCCAACAAGCCCAGTAACCAGCTGGCTATTATTGTCACTGAAATTAAACTTTGCTTTACCTGGGGGTCAACAATTATAAATCTGAATTCTTCATTCCCTAAGCCTCTTCGTCTATAAACTGCATTTCGTACAGGTTTTTGTAGATACCGTTAGACCCCAACAATTCGTTGTGAGTTCCTGCTTCTACAATCTCTCCCTTATCCATTACTAATATTTTATCGGCATGCTGAATGGTAGCCAATCTATGTGCAATAATTATAGATGTTCTGTTTTCGGTTAATTTCTCAATGGCAGTTTGAATCAACTGTTCGGTATAGGTGTCTACAGAGGAAGTAGCCTCATCTAAGATCAATATACCCGGATTTGTAACATAAGCTCTTAAAAAGGATAATAACTGCCTTTGCCCAGCAGATAGCATTGCTCCTCTTTCTCTTACATTGTAATGATAACCTCCTGGAAGATTCTTTACAAAAGAATCAACTTCAATAGATTTAGCAGCCTTAATTACATCCTCTTCCGAAACTTCTCTTCCTAAGGTGATGTTGTTCAATATAGAATCTGAAAACAAGAATACATCTTGTAAAACAAAGGCAATATTTTGTCTTAGTGATTCTAAACTAAAATCTTTTATATCCTTTCCATCAATGCAAATTTCACCCTTATTGATATCGTAAAAACGATTTACCAAATTGATGATAGATGATTTACCAGCACCTGTAGCACCAACTATAGCAACCGTTTCACCGGGCTTAACTTCAAAACTTACATCTTTTAAAACATAATCTTCGTTATTGTAGGCAAACCAGACGTTTTTAAAAGACACAGCCCCTTGCAATTGTTCTGATTCGTGCTTACCCGTGTCTGCAATATGATCATCGGTATCGATAATTTTAAATACCCTTTCGGAGCTTACCATCCCCAATTGAAGCGTATTAAACTTATCTGCCAATTGACGAATGGGACGAAACAGCATGTGTATAAATAAAATAAAAGCCATAATGGTACCCAACGAAATATCAGACCCAACAGCTGCTTGCCAACCACCAAACCAAACAACTAATCCTAGCGATATTGCAGACAAAATCTCTACAATTGGTAAGAAGATAGAGAAATACCAAATCGTTTTAACATTGGCTATTTTATGTCTGTGATTGATGGCTTTAAAATCATCAAATACTTTGTCCTCTCTATTAAAAATCTGGACAATACTCATTCCTGTTACATGTTCCTGCACAAAAGAATTTAGCGTAGAAACTTCGTTTCTTACACTCTGGAAGGTTGCCTTGATAGATCTCTGAAACCACCTTGTTGCAACTACTAAAATTGGAATAGTAGCCAAAGATACCAATGCCAAACGCCAGTCAATCCAAAACATAGCAATTACCACAACAATCAACTTTAGTAAATCTCCAAAAATCACGAGTAAGCCTTGAGAAAAAACATCTGCTAATGTTTCGATATCCGATACAACTCTCGTTATTAATGTTCCTATGGGTGTTCTATCGAAATAATTGAGTTTAAAAGAGAGAATATGCTTGTAAAGTCTGGTCCTTAAATCTATTAGAATGCTTTGACCAATCCAATTGGCTACATAAATAAATAAGAATTGAAAAACCGATTCCAAGACCAGAAGACCAATCATAATCAAGGTATATTTCAAAAGCCCTTCTGCATTTGGAATAAGAATGAAATTATCAATGGTATACTGGATAAGCATTGGACGAACGGTAGTCAATCCAGATAATATTATAGTAAGAATAAATGCTGCTAAAAAACTCCCTTTGTATGGAATTATATAGCGCATTAGTCTGCGTAACAATTTAAAATCAAAAGCTTTTCCGCTTACTTTAGACATGCATTATTGTGTTTGGGTATGCTACTTCTATT
>JBLHRE010000118.1:0-5770 GCA_047625765.1 Flavobacteriales bacterium | reverse complement strand
AATGAACTAACTTTTTTTGGTTTTTGTCCAGCGTATAAATGTAAGCACTACACCAATAATGAGCACATATATCCAAGCGGACTTATACCATTTTTTGTCTGTTTTATTAACATTAGATAGCTTGTGAGTTTGTCTTGTAAGGTGAAAGTAGAATTCCACGAGGATTTAAGACAATAAGATCTAAGGCTGTCACTATAATACCAGTAAGTTCCTTTAGCTTTAAGGTTTAATGTGTCTTTAGAATAGTGGAAGCTTTCTCTATCAAGAAAAGAGAGTCAGTTTTTTTTAAAGGTTGGACTACTTCATTTTTAGTGTTGGTGATTCCTGAAAAACTCCAAGCTACAGTAAGATTTTGGGCAAATGAAAGGTTTACTATCCCAGTAAATAAGAAGATGGATATAATGGTAGGATATCTGTTGCCATTAAGCTTCACCTCTGTTTGTTAATTCATCTCGAATCTTTGCAGCCAATTCATAATCTTCATTTTTAACGGCCTGTTCCAATTGGCTTTTTAAGCTATTGGTATTGGATTTTTCGATGGAAGAGCTTTCTGCTTTAGGAGCTTTTGTGGCTTCTTTCTTCGGGGTAGTTTTTTTCAGTTCGTCTTCGTTTTCGTCTTCATCCAAGATAATGCCTGCCTTGCTTAGTATTTCTTCGTAGGTATAAATTGGAGCTTCAAACCGAACGGCTAAAGCGATGGCGTCAGAAGTTCTAGCGTCTAAAGTAATAAGGTCATGTGCCTGGTCTTCGCAAATAAGAGAAGCGAAAAATACTCCATCTTCTAATTTGTGAATAATCACCTCTTTAACGGTAATATCGAATGCAATAGCAAGATCTCTAAAAAGATCGTGCGTTAGCGGTCTTTGCGGAGCGACATCTTTTTCTAATGCAATGGCAATAGATTGAGCTTCGTTACCACCTATAATAATTGGCAATCTTCGTTTGCCGCCTACCTCACTCAATACGAGTGCATAAGCACCCGTTTGAGTTTGGCTATAGGATAATCCTATTATATTTAATTGAACGCGCTCCAAATTAAGCATTTGCTTTATATGCTCTTACAGCTTCAACAAGCTTAGGAACAACGTCAAACGCATCACCAACAATACCATAATCAGCAGCCTTAAAGAAAGGAGCTTCTGGATCGATGTTGATTGCAACTATAGTCTTAGAAGAGTTAACTCCTGCTAAATGTTGGATAGCTCCAGAGATACCAATAGCGATATACAAATCTGGGGCAATAGCCTTTCCGGTTTGTCCAACATGCTCGTGATGTGGTCTCCATCCAATATCAGAAACAGGCTTTGAGCAAGCCGTGGCAGCCCCCAAAAGTTCTGCTAGTTCTTCTATCATTTTCCAGTTTTCGGGCCCTTTTAAACCTCTGCCGGCAGAAATCACAAGGTCTGCTTCGGCAAGATTCAGTTTCCCTGATGCTTTTTCTATTGATTGAGATTGAGTTAATGCAGTTCCTTCTTCAAAAGTTCCAGCTTCAACCGTTCCAGCAGCAGCACTTTCGTGAACCCCAAAAGCATTAGGAGATAAAGCCAAAACAGCTTTAGCCTCGTTTACGCTTACTGTTGCAAAACCTTTACTTGAAAAAACTTTCTTTTTCACAGTTAATGGACTGGCATTACTAGGTGTTTCAACGGTGTTACTCACTAATCCAGCATTCGCTTTAATCGCTAATATCGGAGCAATAGATTTTCCGTTGTTGCTATTAGAAAGTACAATAGTAGATGCCTTATTTACATCGGCAGCTTCTGCAATTATGTTTGCAAAAACATCGTTGCTATTGCTGCTGGCCTTGCAAGTAATAATTTTATCAGCACCATACTTCCCTAAAGTTGCAGCATCTGCTACATCACCAATAACCAAAGCAGTTACATTTCCACCAATTTTTTCTGCTACTGATTTCGCATAACTAACAGCTTCAAATGTTGCTTTCTTAAAGTTACCGTCCCAGTTTTCTGCAAATACTAATACAGACATATTTTTATTCTTAGATGATTCAATAATTAGATAACTTTTGCTTCGGCATGTAATAGCCTTACCAATTCTTCAACGTTATCTGGATCTACCAATTTAACTGCTGATTTAGCCGCAGGCTTTTCGAAAGATATTGCAGAAGTTTTAGCATTACAGTCAACCGCGGGCTTTACTGTTAATGTTTTTGATCTTGCAGTCATAATGCCTCGCATATTAGGAATACGCAATTCACTTTCTTCTACCAATCCTTTTTGCCCCGCAATTATCAATGGTAGAGATGCACTTAGCGTTTCTTTTCCTCCATCAATTTCACGAATAATGGTGGCATTGTTTGCGTCAATTTCTAAACCGATACATCCATTTACAAATGGACGATTTAAAAGCGCAGCTAACATCCCTGGTACAGCACCGCCATTGTAATCAAGGCTTTCTTTACCAGCAATAATTAAATCATACGCGCCTTCTTCTACTACCGCAGCTAATTGTGTAGCAACAGTAAAAGAGTCCAATGGCTTGGTGTCAACGCGAATTGCGTCATCAGCACCAATAGCCAAGGCTTTTCTTAAAGTAGGTTCGGTAGATGCATCACCTACATTTACTACAGTTACCGTGCTACCAGTTGCTTCTTTTAACTGCATTGCACGTGTCAAACCAAATTCGTCATTTGGATTGATAACGAATTGAATTCCGTTCGAATCGAATGCGGAATTATCGCTGGTGAAATTAATTTTGGATGTGGTATCAGGTACATGACTGATACAAACTAAAATCTTCATATCGAATTAATAATTAGTGCTTTATATATGTAGTGCAAACTTAGCCAAAATCCCGCTAAATAAAAAGGTCTAAGCGTATTGCAAGACGTATTAATATTAAGGCTTCTTTTTTATCAAGTAGTCTGTATTGTTGATAGGACTGTTAAAGGGCAGTGGTTTGTTAGCCGAGTGATTTAGCTGATAAATAAACTCGAAAAGAGGGTACGCTTAATTTTAATACAATAAAGAATCAACCCTCATAATTCCGAAGTAACCAAATGAATTACTCCAATTTCCATTTATCTCTTTAGGGGTTAGAAATGGATTGCGAAGCGCATCTGATTGTTCGCTAGTTTGGAATTTATAATTGGCGAGGTTGAAATCAAAGGTTTCAACATAAAACCAAACATTGTCGTTGGGTTGAGGTTTGGCTGAGGAGAAGAGTCCGAGGTTGCTATAAAAATTGAATTTAATTGCGCCATTGGATATGAAGGTGTGATTAAAAGAAAAGGTGAACCCTATAAATTTAAACTCTGGGGAGTAAAAAGATGGGCTTGACACCCATAGCAAAGGCTCTAACACTTCAGAGTAGATTGTAGCAAACAAAAATGGCTGACTACTATATCTTGGCCATAATGTTTGTAGTGAACTTCCCGGATTAGATGGAATAAAATCAAATTCTAAGGCATCAAGATCCCCAAAAAAGTCATGTTGGTTTGCAGCAAATTCCCTTTTGAAATTTTTGATTTGAGGTATAGGTAGCATTTGTATTTCAGCCCAAGTTGTCAAGTAGTCAGGATGTTTTACTTCTAAGCGAATCAAGCCAGTGTCGTTTAATTCAGGGATATATTTAATGGTGCCATAATCATCTGAAAAATCAATTCTTTTAATCTCTGTTTCCAAAAGAAGTACATTGTTTTGATAGACACTTATCTCTCCTTCTTTTAGGGAATTAAAGGGGTTTTTTCCAGGTTCAGTTGTTTCAAAAAGTTGTAGGTATAGAACTTTTCGGTGTTGTTGGATGTAGGCATTTACAACGAGTGTTTTTTCTATGTCATCAAATTGATCCGTATCGAACTCTTCAAGGAAGTAATCATCGCAACTTGGAAAGACCCCAATGATGATAAATAGACTATAAATTAAAAGTTTCTTCTCCATGATATACTTGGGATTATTGGCATTAATGCAACTTTAAAGAGCCCAAGGGTCTTATTGTCTTTCTTAATGAATTTGTAGTAATAGGGATTGTTATTTCCATAAGCGTTGTAGAGCCCAACATTAATGATACGTTTCCCATTTGGCTTTTCTTTGGTGAAGGCTACACCAACATCCAATCGGTGCATAGACTCCATTCGAAACCAGTTTCTAGGGCCTGGATTATGCACCGTACCACTTTGTAATAAATTACTGTGAAAAGTTCCTTTACCTCCATAAGCAAATACTTGGTCCTCTAACGTCATTGCATTACCAGTTCCAAAGACCCATGCGGCATTAATTTGAATGTGTTCCTTTAGTTTGAAATTTGCCACAATCGAAATGTCATGCCTTCTGTCAAATTGGTAAGGGTATCTATTCCCATCGTTTATTTCATCAAATTGTCTGTAAGTGTGGCTATAGGTATATCCTAACCATCCAGATAATCTTCCAAAGCATTTGGTAAGTAAAAATTCAGCACCATATGCAATACCATCACCGCCCTGAATAATTTGATCTTCCCAGTTTCCAAGTTTTAGAAAATTAAATCCATTTTCAAAAGTGATCAAATCTGACATGGTTTTTGAATAGATATCAATGTCGATTTTATATTTCGAATCTTTAATATTGATTGATGTACCTAGAGAATATTGCTCTGCCGTAGATGGTTTAACTTTATTTGTTGCAGACACCCATAAGTTTGTAGGTAGGCCTGTGCCAAAATTGGATAATAAATGTAGCGGTTGAAGCATTTCGGAATAACTAGCTTTAAAAAGCCAATTTTCGTTTATGTAATACGTTAGATTTACTCTTGGTTGCAATTTATAATAGGACTTCTGCTGATGTGAAAATTGACTAAAATGTAAACCATAACTAAGCATTAATTGAGGACTTATTTGGAATCTGTCTTCAATGTATATGCTATTATTTAAACTAGCATACTTAGCAGTTTCAGTAAAGGTGGAATCCCCTTTTCCTTCAATTGCGTAGGAGAATTGCTTAGATCCCGGATTAAATGTTTGACGTGCTAATTTTACGCCAAAGTTTAACTGGTGGTTTTCATTTATTTGCCAAATATTGTGATTTTTTATGCCTATTTCTTGAAGTCCAGAAGTTAATTCTTGATTGAGCTCGGTGACATTTGATGAGTCGATGTCGAAGGATTGGGTGGTAATTTGGTTGCTATATTGAGTGTAATAAGCAAGAACCTCTGAAATTACATTGCTTTTAGAGGTGTGGGTCCAGCGTATAGCTGAAGTAAGATTACCCCAGTTTAATTTATCAACATCTTCATAGGTTTTATCATTAATGGTTTGACTAAAACCTTGTAATAAATTGTCTCTTCCTGTATATACACTAAGAGAAATATGATTGTTACTATTAAGTTTTGAAGTGTATCTGAAGTTCCAATCTCCAAAATCGTAATTGGATCTTGAATTTCCATTGGAAAAAGTGTTTACTAGGCCTAAAAACCAATTAAAATAAGAGAACCGAGCGCTTATGAACATGGAGCTTTTGCCTTTTTTTACAGGGCCTTCAATGAGAAAATTAGAAGCTAAAGGAGAAACTGAAATATCTTGGCACCATTTGTATTTATTCCCCTCTCTTAACTCTATAGAGAGGATGGATGATAGTCGACCACCATATTGCGCAGGGAACCCTCCTTTGATAATTCTTGCTCCTGATATAGCCAAACCATTGAAGTTAGAAACAAAACCAAACAAATGTGAGATATTATAAACGGGTACCCCATCTAGTAAAATAAGATTTTGATCTGGCCCTCCCCCTCTAACGTATAACCCAGAGCTACCTTCATGACCTCCTGAAATACCTGG
>JBLHRE010000117.1:0-5787 GCA_047625765.1 Flavobacteriales bacterium | reverse complement strand
GTTGCAACAAAAGTGAAATCTGGGCCAATAACCTCATCACCGGGCTTCAAATCCAAAGCCATTAATGCAATTTGAAGTGCATCTGTACCGTTACCACAAGGAATTACATGTTTCACATCTAAATACTGTTCCAAATCCTTGGCAAATGCAGCAACTTGAGGGCCTCTAATAAACGAAGCATCATTTATTACTTGCTGCATTTCGGCATCAACTTGAGTCTTAATTTTAGCATATTGACCTTGCAGGTCAACCATCTGAATTGGCTTCATACAATAGTGTTAAGGCCAACAAATATACACTTATTTCAATCTGGCATTCTTTACGGAAAGCCTATATTCGCATAAATTTTTACAAAAAATGAAACACCTTACAGCCCTATTCTTTTGCTTGATTTTTGGTATTTCTGGATTCGCACAATCGAATGCTAAAGAAACCCCAAGCTCGTTGCCAATGATTTGGACGAATGCTGGTGCTGCCTTGGCAGGAGGAGACTTAAAAGAAAGCTTTGGCGCTAATGCAATGATTGGCATTAGTTATATGCATAAATTAAAGTCGAACTTTATTATTGGCTTAGATGTGAATGCCATGTTTGGCGATAGCGTTTACGACCACCCAAACTTATTTAAACCTGTAGCCGAATCTAAAGACGACTTTATTACAGGCGATGGTACCCTTGCAAATATTCGCTTATGGGAACGAGGCTTGCGTGTAAGCCTTAAATTTGGGAAGCTATTTCCTATTATAGGCCCAAATGTAAACTCTGGGTTATTGCTACTTGGAGGAATTGGTTTTATTAACCACAAAGTAAGAATTGAGGTAATTAACAACAATGTTCCTAGCCTAGATAAAGAAGGGAAGAAATTATACGACCGCTACACCGATGGTCTTTCCTTGAGTCAGTTTGTGGGTTACTTGCACCTTAGCGAAAGCAAAAGAACCAATTTCTATTTTGGTTTTGAAATTGTTGAAGGCTTTACTCAAAACCGCAGATCCTACAACATGTATTCCCAAGGCCCAGACAACACCAAGAGATTGGATTTAATGTATGGCTTTAGAGCTGGCTGGATACTTCCGCTGTACGGAAAGAAATCTCAGACTTACTTTTTCGACTAGAAAGTATGATTGGACTTGTTTATTCCATTGGACTTCACCTTTATGATGTATTCGTGCGAATTGCTGCTTTGTGCCATAAGAAAGCAGCACTTTGGATTGGTGGCAGACAAAACTGGAAAGCAAGACTTGAGGAAAATGTAGCCCAAATTAAAAAACCTATTGTATGGTTTCATTGTGCATCATTGGGCGAGTTTGAGCAAGCTAGACCGCTTATCGAGAAACACAAAGCCCAATTCCCAAACGCTGCAATAGCCTTAAGTTTTTTCTCTCCTTCGGGATACGAAGTGCAGAAAAATTACGCCTTAGCCGATCTTGTTTTTTACCTTCCTTTGGACACCAAAAAAAATGCAAAAGCACTCATCTCTGTTTTACAGCCCGCAAAGGTTTTTTTTACGAAGTATGAAATCTGGCCCAACATTTTAAAGGTGATCCATTCCCAGCAGATACCCTGCATTTTATTCTCCTCAAACTTTAGAGCAAACCAGATTTACTTTAAACCTTGGGGTGCTTGGTTTAGGAAATCTTTAGGCCATTTTTCCGAAATATTTGTTCAAAATAAAAAATCCCAAAACCTTCTTCAGCGTATTAATATTCAATCCAAAATAGCTGGAGATACTCGATTTGATAGGGTTTGGGACATCACTAAAAGCAAAGAATCCTTTGCTGATGTTGAAACTTTTATTGCAGGCTACAAGACCATTGTTATTGGAAGTTCGTGGCTTAAAGACGAGCAATTAATTGCTGCATGGTTTAACTCAAATACGACTGATGCTAAATTGATTATTGCCCCTCACGAAATTCACGAAAGCCACATAAAGCAGATCGTATCTTTATTTCCGTCTGCAATACGATGGACAGAAAAAACGGATGAATCTCTACGTAACAGCTCTGTACTTATTATTGATACGATAGGTCTGCTTTCTAAAATCTATAGATATGCCGATGTGGCTTATATTGGCGGTGGTTTTGGTGTTGGTATTCACAACACACTAGAAGCTGCTGCATTTGGTTGCCCTTTAGTATTTGGCCCTAATTACGCCAAATTCAACGAGGCTATAGATTTGATTAAAGTGGGTGCTGCCTTTAGCATTTCGACCGCTAAAGAATTAAAAGAAAATGTAGAGCCCTTGCTTTTAGATAATACTGCGCAAAAAAAAGCAGCTCTAGATTACGTTGCTAGTAATCTTGGAGCTGCTGATATGATATTGGGTGAGAATTAATTTACTTCCCTCCGTTTGCTTGTAAATCGGCAAGACATTGCGCATCTAATACTGGCACACCTCCAGATAAATTTTCAATAACATCAGTCGTTTCGACCGAATAATACATCAAGCAACTTTCTACGTCACAGTGTTTGCCATTTGCTGCATCTAAATGATTTGCCTGCATTTGCGAACCTAGATCCACCAAGCCCATAATGTGCGCAAATTCATGACTTAAAACAGTTGTTTCCAAAACATTGGTTGGAGGTTGCAATACTCCTCCTGTATTGTCTGTGATATTCTTTTCGAAAATACACATACTGGTGTTTCTATATGCTACACCTAAAGTACTCCCACCACCTCTACTAAAATCACCATCTACAAACAAAAAGTAAGCAGCGATGGTAGAACCATCGTTGTATTGTGTTCTTTCCTCATTCTCAATAGCTCTAATCTCATCAATGGTATAAACCGATTTACCTTGTGCTGGAATAGAATTATAAACAAATGAAATTCCTGACGATTTACGCAATCGTGCATTTAAAAAATCTTTAAAATCGTCCATCCCCTCTGTAGTAGGTCTTTGCCCAACCATAAATTGGATCTCTACAATAAGCTGATCGAATTTAGCATCCGACAACAAATCATTTGCAGACTCTCCCGTATTTTGCTTTGCATAATTTCTGGAAACAATCGTCCCATCTTTATCACAAGCAACAAACACCAAACCAATGGCCAATAATAACAATGCTATCCTTTTCATACACTCATTTATTTCCATCAAAAATAAGAATCCTTTCAAAGAATCCTATACAATATAAGTTCTATCTACTTATATTAAACGCAATAGGCAAGGAATACATGATTGCAACAGGTTTATCCCTTTGCTTTGCAGGAATCATTTGAGGTAGCGTTTTAACAACCCTAAGAGCTTCCGCGTCTAAATACCTATCAACACTTCTCGCAATAGTTACGTCCTCTACAAAGCCTTCTTTGTTAATTACAAAGGACACATACACCTTGCCATCAACTCCTATTTCCCTTGCCTTAGCAGGATATTCTATCTCATCTCCTATATGCATCAGTATACCTTTGTAAAAACAAGTGTAAGCTTGATCTGCACTTAAACCTTCACAGCCAGGGAAAATGGGTTTAGTTTCTACCAAAACAAAAGGAACCACATCTTCTTTTTCTTCAGGCTCTCCCACTGGAATTAGCTCTGTAATCTTAGGTTCTTCCTTGGGAGTGAAGATAGGTTCTGCTAAAGGGGTTTCATTTTTAACGATTAGAATAACATCAACATTCTTTACTTTTTTGGCAATAGGTGGCGGCAGTAGCTTTGCCTTTCGATAGGTGATATCCATGGGCTCTTACAATGGTATTTCCATCCAAGCATCTCCTTCGTCCAATAGTGTAATTTCATTTGTTCTCCATTCAAAGGCAATCAAGGACAAACTTAAGCTTGCAATAATTCCCATCTGAAAAAACAAAAGTCTTTTCGACTCTAATTTGGCAGTTTTAGATTTTTTAGTTTCCATGGTTTTTGGATTAAACATATCCTTCCAATTCCAAAAAACCTGCCAAAAAAAAGACCCGTCTCAGCTAAGCCAAAACGGGTCTTTAAATATTTCTTTATGTGCTACCTAATTTGAAAGTTAATAGGCACACTATAACTTACACTTGTAGGTTTTCCTCTTTGCTTGGCTGGTATCATTTTAGGGATACTTGTGACCAATCTCTGAGCTTCTTTATCTAAATGCTTGTCAATAGAACGTGCAACCGTAACATTGGTGATGTCTCCACTTTTGTTAATTACAAAAGAAATAAACACTTTTCCTTGAACACCCATTTCACGAGCAATCTCTGGATAACGAAAGTTATCTTGGATGTGTTTGATGATTCCTTTCTGGAAACAAAGCATTGCTTCCGCTTTGCTTGCATCTTCACAACCGGGGAAAACAGGCTTATCTTCAACAATCATAAAGTTTACAACCTCATCAGACTCTTCCTCTTCTTCGATTTCTATAACCTCATTCTCATCGGTCTCGGTTTCTTCAACCTCTAACTCCTCTTCCAGTTCCACTTCATCCTCAACAATCTGAATTACTTCGGGTGGTGGCGGTGGTGGTGGTGGTGGCTTTGGCTTATCTCTTTCGGTAATAGGAATAATCTCTTCTTCCAGTTCAATTACCAAATCACCTAAGCTTCCCGCTTGTTTCTCGTATGTTTTCCACTCAAAAGCGACCAATGAGATCCCAATAGATATGATCAAACCTAATTGAATAAACAACATGCGTTTACCCTCTAAGTTTGCTTTTGGACTTTTCTTTAACTCCATTGTTTAATTGTTTGTGCGCTCGAATTTACAAAATTGAGCCATGTGTACAAGATTTTAAAATAGCTTGATACAAGAATCTAGCCAAAACCTTTTACCCTATTAATACAGCGTAAGCGGCAGCATCTAATAAGTTATCTAATTGAGAAGCATCTGTGATTTTCAATTTCACCATCCATCCTTCACCATAAGGGTCAGAATTTACCGTTTCAGGAGCATCTTCTAATCCTTCGTTAAACTCTAAAACTTCACCAGAAACAGGCATAAACAAATCAGAAACAGTCTTTACAGCTTCAACTGAACCAAAGACCTCTTCTTGATCTAGTGTCTCTCCTGTAATTTCAATTTCTACATAAACAATATCTCCCAATTCAGATTGAGCAAAATCTGTAACTCCAATAGTTGCAGTATCGCCTTCTACGCGAACCCACTCATGGTCTTTTGTATACTTTAAGTTTTCTGGAATATTCATTCTTCAATAATTTTTGGCAAAATTAAACTATTTCCCTCATCTAATAAAACACAAATTACTCGGTCAAAGTAAAGCGTACACTGATCCCGAAATTGGTGTTTGCTGTTGGAAAGGCAGCGGATACTCTTGGTGTATTTATAACCCTATCGAAGAAGAAACGTAAATTAAATCGCTGATTTAGAACGTAATCTGCCGATGTTTTTAAGGTAAACACTTTTGCTCCTCCCGAAGGGATATGCGAGTTATCGGAAATTCTTCTAATCACCGTAACATTATCTCTTATCGAAAGATCCGCCTTTAGGTTTAAATCACTTTTGAACTTTTGGCGTTTCCCTCCAATATTCATTTTAATTTTCAAGTCCTTAATTCGATAACCCAATCCAAATACCAATTCATTGCCCTTTACTTCGGTAATCTGTTCGTTGTTTAAGCTTAAAGAGATGTTTCTATCCTTCTTAAATTCTGCTCGTATCAACAAACTATTATTTAAGGTTGCATCTATCTTAATCAATGGGCTAAACTGCTCCGAAATACTTACTTGTCCAATAGTGTTTTTACTAATAAAATCATTTCGGTCTCCTCGAATTGCTGTAGGAAATTCATTAGGATCTTCTGTATACTCCAAATCAGAAGTAAAGGAGCTTACATTGTAGGTCGATCGATAT